>NZ_BAAAMR010000114.1:0-29650 GCF_039529375.1 Actinomadura napierensis | reverse complement strand
CGGGCGAGGCGTGCGAGGCGGCCGCGCGCCCCCTGTCCCCCCGCCCGCCCGCGTTCCGGGCGGAGCTGCTGGCCGCGGCCCCCGCGCCGGTGCGGGCCCGGATCGCCGACCGCTGGACGGCGGAGCTGCCCGCCCGCGCCCGCACCGGCCGCGCCCCGCTGCGCGGCGCCGACGCCGGGCACCGCAACGACCTGGTCGAGATCGCGCTGCGGCTGCGGACGCGCGGGATCGCCGAACCGGGGCTGGAGGCGTGGGCGCGGTCCGCCGCCGCCCGCTGGCTCGCCGCCCGGCAGCTCGACGCGCACCTGTCGGACCGCCCGGAACTGCGCTCCGCGCTGAAGGGCCTCCTCGCCGGGGACGAGGGGAGGTGAGCGCGTGCAGGTGCTGATCGGGCTGCTGCTGGCCGCCGTGTGGGTCGGAGCGATGTGGCTCGGGTTCTGGTACGTGTTCCCGGTGCTGTTCCCCGCGACGCTGGTCGTCGCGGGCGCCGCCGCGCTCGGCCTGTACTACCTGAGCGCGTGCCGCACGCTCGCCCCGTCCGCGCTCGACGGCCCGTCCCCGGTCGCCTCGCCTGAGGTCGCGTACCGCAACTACCTGCTGGGCCAGGTGTGGCGGGACTGGTGGACGATCAGCCGGACCGTCGTGCCGCAGGTGTACCGGATCGCGTCCGGCACCGTCGTCCGGCTCACCCGGACGCTGCTCGGCGGGTTGTGGGGGTTCTTCGCGTTCCCGATCTGGCTGGCGCTGTGCGCGGGGATCGTGGCGGCGGCCGTCCCGGCGGCGGCGTTCGTGCTGGCGCTGACCGTCCTGTACGGGGTGGTAGCGGCGGCCGGGCTTGCGGCGTGGCTGGTGTGCGTGCTGGTCCTCGCGGCCGTCGAGCGGATCTTCATGGCGTACGGGCGGATCCTGCAGACCTGCCCGCATCCCTTCTGCTACGAGCGGATCGGCCTGCCCGAGTACGAGTGCCCCGGATGCGGCGCCCGGCACAAGCACCTGTCGCCCAGTGCCGCGGGAGCGTTCCGGCACGTGTGCCGGTGCGGCGCGCGGCTGCCCACCACCGTCCCGCTCGGCCGGTTCCGCCTCGCCGCCTACTGCCCGCACTGCGGCGGGCGCCTGCCCGAGCGCATCGGGCGCGTCCGCGTCGAGCCGCTGCCGTTCGTCGGCGGGCCGGCCGCCGGGAAGACCACGTTCATGTTCCTCGGGATCCGGGCGCTGCACGCGCGCGCCCGGTCGTTCCACGGGCGGCTGGCGTTCGTGGAGCAGCGGCATGCGCAGGCGTACGCGGGCGCGATCCGCGAGTTCGGGCACGGCGGGCGGCCTGCCAAGACCGGCCCGGAACTGCCGCTCGCCACCATGGTCGACGTCGACCTGCCCGGCCGCGCGCGCCGCATCCTGTACCTGTTCGACCCGGCGGGCGAGCACTACACCGGCGCGACCGAGGTGGAGTCGCTGCGCTACCTCGACCACGGCGAGGCGCTGCTGTTCGTCGTCGACCCGTTCGCGCTCCCCCAGGTCCGGCGCGCCCTCACCCGGGACGAGGCCGACCTCGTCGACCAGGCCGCCGTGTCGTCGGAGGAGGACCCCGCCGACACCCTCCAGCGGGTGCTGAACGACCTGCGCTCCCGCCCCGACCACGGCCGGCAGAAGCGCGTCGCCGTCATCGTCACCAAGACCGACCTGCTCGTCCGCACCGAGATCGGCCGCTGCCTCGGCCACGGCGGCGATGGCTCCGACGGTGGTCCCGACGGTGATCCGGGCGCGGACGTGCGGGCGTGGCTGAGCGGCGTCGGGCTCGGCAACACCGTCCGCACCCTCGACCAGGTCGCGGGGCAGGTCCGCTACTTCGCCTCCGGCCTGGCCACCGAGCCCGCCGCGGTCGCCGACCTGCTCGGCTGGGCGTCCGGCCTCGCGCCCGCCGCCCCGTCCGGCGGCGACCACCCCCTCACCGCCGGCGACGCGCAGGAGGTCCCGGGCACCGCCCCGCTGCGCGCGCCCTGGCCGGTGCGGGGGCGCGGTTCCGGCCGCGTCCCCGCCGGGTACCAGGCCGGACGGTGGGCCGTGCTGTGCGGGCTGTCGGTGCTCACCGTCGCGACCGTCGCCGGCGCCGTCGTCGCCGCGGCCGAGCGGTTCCCCTTCTGAACCGGTGTGTGACGGATCGCACTTCCTGACGCGGCAGATAACGTACCGTCATCCGGTTACAGCCTCTCGGAGCCGTCCCGACCGCGGCTCCGCCATCCGACCGAGAGGTGAGGACATGACGACGATCGCGCCCGAAGGACTGCTCGCCATCGACGCGTCCGCGCAGGACCTGCTGTTCCGCGAGGCCCGCACCGCGAACACCTTCAGCGCCGAACCCGTCGGCGACGAGCAGCTCCGCGCGATCTACGACCTGGTGAAGTGGGCGCCGACCGCGATGAACGCGCAGCCGCTGCGGCTCGTCGCCGTCCGCAGCGCCGAGGCGCGCGAGCGGCTCCTCCCGCTGATGGCCGAGGGCAACCGGGCCAAGACCGCCTCCGCGCCGCTCACCCTCATCGTCGCCGCCGAAGAGGACTTCCACGAGCACCTCCCGGTCACCTTCCCGCACCGGGAGGGCGCCCGCGAGGCCATGGAGGCCAACCCCGGCCGTCCCGCCATGGCCCGCTTCAACGCCTCCATCCAGCTCGGCTACCTCATCCTCGGCATCCGCGCCGCCGGCCTCGCCGCCGGGCCGATGGCCGGCTTCGACGCCGCCGCCGTCGAGAAGGAGTTCCTCGGCGGCAACCAGCGCGCCATCGCCGTCGTCAACGCCGGCAAGCCCGGCCCCGACGCCTGGTTCCCCCGCAACCCCCGCCTCGACTTCGAGCAGGCGGTCAAGGTTGTCTGACCCCGTTGCCAAGGCGGCCGTGCCGGCCGGCACGGCCGCCAGGGCCGACCGGCGAGTGGTGCTGATCGGCGTGCTGGGGGCCCTCACCGCGATGGCGCCCCTGTCGATCGACATGTACCTGCCCGCCCTGCCCCGGGTGGCGTCGGACCTGTCGACCGGGGCGATGCAGGCGCAGCTCACCCTGACCGCCTGCGTCGTCGGGCTCGCCGTCGGGCAGGCCGTCGCCGGGCCGCTGAGCGACGCGCTCGGGCGGCGCAGGCCCCTGCTGGTCGGGCTCGCCGCGTACGCCGCCGCGTCGCTGCTGTGCGTCGCGGCGCCGAACGTGGAGACGCTGATCACGCTGCGGGTCGTGCAGGGCGCGGCCGGGGCGGCGGGGATCGTGATCGCGCGCGCCGTCGTCCGGGACCTGTACGACGGGGTGGCGGCGGCGAAGTTCTTCTCGACGCTGATGCTGGTGAACGGGCTGGCGCCGATCCTCGCGCCGGTGATCGGCGGGCAGCTGCTGCGGGTCATGCCGTGGCCGGGGGTGTTCGGCGTCCTCACCGGCATCGGCGTCGCGCTGTTCCTGGCGGTCCTGGCCGGCCTGGGCGAGACGCTGCCGCCCGAGCGCCGCGAGACCGGCGGGCTGCGCGCGACCGTGCGGACGTTCCGGGCGCTGGCGACCGACCGGTCGTTCGTGGGGCCGGGGCTGGCGCTCGCGCTGGCGTTCGCCGCGATGTTCACCTACATCTCCGGCTCGCCGTTCGTCCTGCAGGACATCTACCACCTGTCCCCGCAGGCCTTCAGCATCGCGTTCGGCGTCAACTCGCTGGGCATCGTCGCGGCCGGGCAGGTCAGCGGGTGGCTGGCCGGGCGCGTCGCGCTGGGCCGGCTGCTGGCGGCGGGGCTGGCGATCGTGGCGGCGGGCGGGATCGGCCTGCTGGTCGCGGTGCCGGCCGGAGGCGGGCTTCCCGCGGTGCTGCCGGCGCTGTTCCTCGTCGCGTCCGGGCAGGGGCTGATCATGCCGAACGCGACCGCGCTGGCGCTGGCGGACCGCCCGCCGCAGGTCACCGGGAGCGCGTCGGCGCTGCTCGGGCTGTCGCAGTTCGCGCTCGGCGGGGCGGCCGGGCCGCTCGCCGGGATCGCCGGCCCGCGCACCGCGCTGCCGATGGCCGTGACGATCGCGGTGCTGTCGCTGCTCGCCGCCGGGGCCGCCGCGATCACTCCGCGGAGGGTTGCGTCAGCGAACTGACCGTGCGTACGGTCGGGACGTGATCATTCGCATCGGCATGGCGCCCGCGTCGGGCGCGCTCGGCCCGGACTCCCTGACCGCCCTCGTCCGCGGCCTCGAACGCGAGGGCTTCGACTCGCTGTGGGTGTCGGAGCGGGCGTCCGGTGCGACGCTCGACCCGGTCGTGGTGCTCACGCACGCGGCGGCGCTGACGTCCCGGATCAAGCTCGGCACCGCGGTGATGACGGTGCCCGGGCGCTCCCCCGCGCTGCTGGCCAAGGAGCTGGCGTCGCTGGACGTGCTGGCGCGCGGCCGGCTGCTGCCCGCGTTCGGGCTCGGCCAGCGGCTGCCCGCCGAGCAGCAGGCGTTCGGCGTCCGCCGGGAGGACCGCGCCGCGATCTTCGAGGAGGCGCTGCCGCTGCTGCGCCGCTTCTGGGCGGGCGACGCCGTCACCCATGACGGGCCCCGCTTCCACTACGACGGGCTCCGCATCGGGCCGCGGCCGGTCAAGGGCGGCTTCGACGTGTGGATGGGCGGGACGTCCGAGGTGGAGCTGCGCCGCACCGGCCGGCTGTCGGACGGCTGGCTCGCCGCGTTCACCACGCCCGCGGAGGGCGAGCGCGGCCGGATCGCCGTGCAGGAGGCCGCCGCTGCCGCCGGACGCGAGATCGAGGAGG
Source organism: Actinomadura napierensis (assembly GCF_039529375.1). Taxonomy (NCBI): domain Bacteria; kingdom Bacillati; phylum Actinomycetota; class Actinomycetes; order Streptosporangiales; family Thermomonosporaceae; genus Actinomadura; species Actinomadura napierensis. The sequence continues at coordinate 24,900 of NZ_BAAAMR010000114.1, read as the reverse complement.
AGCACTTCGGCGCCGTCGTCCCCTACCGGCGCGGCCCGCTGCCGGACGAGGCCGCGGCCCGGCTCGCGCGCGTCCGCAGGGTCAGCGGTCCGGCCGATCCCGCCGACGTCGTCCCCGACCTCGACGGCCTGGAGGCGCACCTCAAGCGGCTGGTCGAGGCCGGCCTGTCGAAGTTCGTGCTGGCCCCGCTGTCCGCGCCGGCCGACTGGGACGAGGAACTCGCCGACCTCCGCGACGCCGCCCTCCCCCTCCAGACCCGCCGCTAGCCCGTCGATCAGTCGAGGGCCGCGAGGATGAAGTCGGCCACCTCGGCGGCCAGGTCGGCGGCGGGCTTCGGGCCGTCGGCGCGGTACCAGCGCGGGAGCTGGTTGACCATGCCGAGGGCGACGATCGTGACGGTCTCGGCGGGCGTCGGGGTGGTGAACGAGCCGTCCCGCTTGCCCTGCTCGACCAGGCCGCGGAACGTGCGGTGGTAGCGGCGGCGGTCGGCGCGGACGGCGTGCATGCGGGCGTCGTCGAGGCGGTGCATCTCCCGGCCGAACACCTTGGCCTCGTCGATGTGCTCGGCGGTGCTGAGGATCAGCCCCGTCAGCACCTTGCGGACGGCCTCGCGCGGCGCGAGGCCCTCGGCGAGGACGGCGTCGAGGTCGGCGAGCTGCCGGGCGATCAGCGAATGGTAGATCTCGTAGAGCAGCGCGTCCTTGGAGTCGAAGTAGTGGTAGAGGGCGCCCTTGGTGACCTCGGCGGCCTCGACGATGCCCTGGACGGACGTCCCGTCGAAGCCGCGCTCGGCGAACAGCCGCAGCGCGGCGTCCAGGATGCGCCGCTCCACGGGGCTGCGCCGGACCGGCGCGGAATCCGCGCCGCCGTCCGCCGCGGCGTCCGTAGGCTGGGTCTCGGTCATCGGCGTTCCTCCCATTGACGCGCCCGCGTCCACGGACATAGCTTGCCAGAAACCGACCGGTCGGTATGCACCCGTCCCGCCTGGACCGAGGGAGACCCTGATGCCCGCAGTCGAGACCGTCCGCGGACCCGTCGACGTCGCCGCCCTGGGCCGCACGTACATGCACGAGCACGTCTTCTGCCTCGGCACCGAGCACGTCGAGAACTACGGCGCGGACGACTGGTGGAACGAGGAGGAGAAGGTCGCCGACGCGGTGGCCAAGCTGCGCGAGCTGCCGGCGCGCGGCATCACCACGATCGCCGACCCGACCGTGTGGGGCCTCGGCCGCTACATCCCGCGCATCCAGCGGATCGCCGAGCAGGTCCCCGAGCTCAACATCATCGCGGCGACGGGCATCTACACCTACAACGACGTGCCGTTCCAGTTCCACTACCGGGGCCCGGGCACGGTGATGGACGACGGCCCCGACCCGATGATCGCCTACTTCGTGCGCGACCTCACGCAGGGCATCGCCGGCACCGGGGTCAAGGCCGCGTTCCTCAAGTGCGCTATGGACGCGCCGGGCCTCACTCCCGGCGTGGAGCGGGTGCTGCGGGCCGTCGCGGGCGCGCACCGGGAGACGGGCGCCCCGGTGACGGTGCACACCGAGAGCTCGATCCACGCGGGCCGGACGGTCGTGGACATCCTCGGCAAGGAGGGCGTCGACATGAGCAAGGTCGTCGTCGGGCACGCCGGGGACAGCAACGACCTCGACTACCTGATGGAGCTGGCCGACACCGGCGCGATCCTCGGCATGGACCGGTTCGGCCTCGACGTGATCAACCCGACGGCGGACCGGGTCCGCACCGTCGCGGCGCTGTGCGAGCGCGGCTACGCCGACCGCATGGTGCTCAGCCACGACGCGAGCTGCTTCATCGACTGGTTCGGGCCCGATCCCGCGACCGTGCCGGCGTTCGCGCCGAACTGGAACTACCGGCACATCAGCGACGACGTGCTGCCCGCGCTGCGCGGGGCCGGCGTGCCGGACGGCCAGCTCGACCAGATGCTCGCCGAGAACCCGCGCCGCTACTTCACCCGCTGACGACGCGCCCCGGCGCCGCCCACCCGGCCCTCGTCCCCCCTGAGCAGGCGGAAGCCGCCGCTTGGGGAGAGGTCAAGGACTAATCCCCCTGGATCGGGAATCATGGGAGGAAACTGCTAGGAGGCGCCGGTGAACGAGGTCTTCGAGCGTCGCGGGCTGCGGACCGCGATCCCCACGGTCCTGGCCGCGCTGCTGCTCCTCGTCGCGCCCGGCTGCCAGGCGCTGAACGGCGGCGCGGGGCCCGAGGACGTCCCGCCGCCGGTCAAGACGCCCGTCGCCAAGCACGAGAAGCCGAGCGGGCGGCGCCCCGGCGTGGTCAACATCGACACCGAGCAGGGGCTGAACAGCACCCGCGCCGCCGGGACGGGGATCGTCATGGAGCCCTCGGGCCTGGTGCTGACCAACAACCACGTCATCCAGGGCGCCACCACGATCAAGGGCACCGACACCGACAACCGGCGCTCCTACACCGCCCAGATCGTCGGCTACGACCGGCAGAGCGACATCGCGGTGATCCGGCTGTACGGCGCGTCCGGGCTGAAGGCCGCCGTGTTCGGCGACCCGTCCTCGGTGGGCGTCGGCGACCCGGTCACCGCGGTCGGCAACGCCGGCGGCAAGGGCGGCACCCCGACGGTCGTCACCGGCAAGGTCACCTCCCTGGACCAGACGGTCACCGCCCGCGACGACAGCGACGGCACGTCCGAGCGGCTCACCGGCATGATCGAGACGAGCGCGCCGATCCGGCCGGGCGACTCCGGCGGCCCGCTGCTGAACACCCGCGGCCGGGTCATCGGTATCAACACCGCCGCGTCGGCGTCGTTCACCGTCGGCAAGTCCAAGCAGAAGGGCACGCACCGCGGCTACGCCATCCCGTCCGACCGGGCGCTGTCGATCGCCCGCCAGATCGCCCGCGGCCAGGCGTCGGCGACCGTGCACATCGGCCAGACCGCCATGCTCGGGGTGAAGGTCCGCGCCGGGGCCTCCCAGGGCGCCCAGGTGGTCGAGGTCGTCCCCGGCACCCCGGCCGAGGAGGCGGGCGTCCCCACCGGCGCCACGATCATCTCCCTGGGCGGCGCCGTCGTCGACTCGCCCACCACACTGACCGGCCTGATGCTCGCCCACCATCCCGGCGATACCGTCCGGCTGGAATGGTTCACCGCCCAGGGCGCCCGCATGGCGGCCACGCTCCGCCTGGCCGACGGCCCGCCGCAGTAGGCCGGGCCTCCGGCGCCGACGATCCGCGGCCGCTTCCGTTGGACGCAACTCACCGGCGCGGGGCGGACCGCGTCGTGCGACAGTGGAGGCACCCGATCGTAAGGACGTGAACGATGACCCGCCAGGCGCCCGCCGACGACTTCGACGACACCGGGATGCGGGTGTCGGAACCGAAGACGTGGGCGGCCGGCGTGCCGGGGGTCTCGGCGGCGCTGAAGCAGTCCTACGACCAGATGGGCGTCCGCAGGACGGCGCTGACGCTGCTGCGCGTCAACCAGAAGCAGGGGTTCGACTGCCCGGGCTGCGCGTGGCCCGAGGGCGACCACCGGCACGTCGCCGAGTTCTGCGAGAACGGCGCCAAGGCCGTCGCGGAGGAGGCGACGACGCGGCGCATCACCCGCGAGTTCTTCGCCGCGCACACCGTCGGCGAGCTGGCGGAGCGCTCCGACCACTGGCTCGGGCAGCAGGGCCGGCTGACCGAGCCCATGATCAAGCGCGCCGGGTCCGAGCACTACGAGCCGGTGTCGTGGGACGAGGCGTTCGGGCTGCTCGCGTCCGAACTCAACGCGCTCGACTCCCCCGACGAGGCCGTCTTCTACACCTCCGGGCGCACCAGCAACGAGGCCGCGTTCGCCTACCAGCTGTTCGCCCGCGCCTTCGGCACGAACAACCTGCCCGACTGCAGCAACATGTGCCACGAGTCGTCCGGGTCGGCGCTCGGCGAGACCATCGGGATCGGCAAGGGCTCGGTGCTGCTGGAGGACCTGTACAAGGCCGATCTGATCTTCGTCGTCGGGCAGAACCCGGGCACCAACCACCCGCGGATGCTGTCGGCGCTGGAACGGGCCAAGAAGGAGGGCGCGCGGATCGTCGCGGTGAACCCGCTGCCCGAGGCCGGGCTGATGCGGTTCAAGAACCCGCAGCGGCCGTCCGGAGTCACCGGGCGCGGCACCGCGCTCGCCGACCGGTTCCTGCAGATCAGGCTGAACGGCGACCTCGCCCTCTTCCAGGCGCTCAACCGGATGCTCCTGGAGTCGGACGAGCCCGACGCCCTCGACCGCGCGTTCCTCGACGCCCACACCCACGGCTTCGAGGCGTTCGAGAAGCACGTCCGCGGCCTGGACTGGGACGACGTGCTGGAGGCGACCGGGCTGCCCCGCGCCGAGATCGATGCGACGCTGGGCGACGTGCTCGCGTCGAAGCGGATCGTGGTGTGCTGGGCGATGGGCCTCACCCAGCACCGCAACTCCGTGCCTACGATCCGTGAGGTCGTCAACTTCCTGCTGCTGCGCGGCAACATCGGCCGGCCGGGCGCGGGCGTCTGCCCGGTGCGCGGCCACTCCAACGTCCAGGGCGACCGGACGATGGGCATCTACGAGAAGCCCAAGCCGGAGTTCCTCGACGCCCTCGCCGCCGAATTCCGGTTCGAACCACCGCGCGAGCACGGCCTCGACACCGTGGACGCGATCCGCGCCATGCGCGACGGCAAGGCGAAGGTGTTCTTCGGCATGGGCGGCAACTTCGTCCGCGCCACCCCCGACTCCGACGTCACCGAGAAGGCGCTGCGCTCCTGCCGGCTGACCGCGCAGGTGTCGACGAAGCTGAACCGCTCGCACGCGGTGACCGGCGAGCTCGCCCTCATCCTGCCGACGCTCGGCCGCACCGAACGCGACGAGCAGGCGTCCGGGCCGCAGTTCGTCTCCGTCGAGGACTCGATGGGCATGGTGCACGCCTCCCGCGGCCGCCTCGCCCCCGCCTCCGGGCATCTGCTGTCGGAGGCCGCGATCGTCTGCCGCCTCGCGCAGGCGACGCTCCCCGGCTCGGGCATCGGCTGGGACGCCATGGAACGCGACTACGACGTCATCCGCGACCACGTGTCCCGCGTCGTGCCGGGCTTCGCCGACTACAACGCGCGCGTCCGCGAGCCCGGCGGCTTCACGCTCCCGCACGCGCCGCGCGACGAGCGCCGCTTCCCGACCGCGACCGGCAAGGCGAACCTGACGGTGAACGAGCTGGAGATCCTGCGGGTCCCGGAGGGCCGGCTGCTGCTCCAGACCGTCCGCAGCCACGACCAGTACAACACCACCATCTACGGCTTGGACGACCGCTACCGCGGCATCAAGGCCGGCCGCCGCGTCGTGTTCGTCAACCCCGCCGACCTGCGGGACCTCGGCGTCGCCGACGGCGCGATGGTCGACCTCGTCTCCGAGTGGTCGGACGGCGTCGAGCGCCGCGCCCCCGCGTTCCGCGTCGTCGCCTACCCGACCGCGCGCGGCTGCGCGGCGGCCTACTTCCCAGAGACGAACGTCCTGGTCCCGCTCGACAGCACGGCCGAGGTCAGCAACACCCCGACCTCCAAGTCCGTCATCGTCCGCCTGATCCCGGCCTGACCGGCGCCTGGAGCGGAGCGCCCCCGCTGCGGCCCCGCTGGTTTAGGCTCGGGGCATGACGAACCTGCCGGAACATGCCGGTACGCCCGGCCCGCCGGAGATGCGGGCGGGCGACGCCGACCGGGACCGGGTCGCGCGGGTGCTGCGCGACGCGGCCGGCGATGGACGGCTCACGCTCGACGAGCTCGACGAGCGGCTGGACGCGGTGTACGCGGCCAAGACCTACGCCGACCTGGAGCCGCTCACCCGGGACCTGCCGGCGGCGGGGACGTCCGCCGTGGCCGGGCCCCAGACCGGCGCCGACTGGCGCCCGGTCGAGGGCGCACCGTCCTGGGCGTCCGGCATCGGGATCATGAGCGGGTTCACCCGGTCCGGCGTGTGGAACGTCCCGCGCTCGTTCTTCGCGTTCGCGTTCTGGGGAGGCGGGAAGATCGACCTGCGCGAGGCCCGGTTCACCGAAAAGCAGGTGACGATCCGGGCGTTCGCCGTCATGGGCGGCGTGGAGATCGTCGCGCCCGAGGACATCACGGTGCACGTCAAGGGCATCGGCGTCATGGGCGGGTTCGACCACGGCGCGAGCGCGGTCGGGGCGCCCGGCTCCCCGACGGTGGTCGTCAAGGGCTTCGCGTTCTGGGGCGGCGTCGACGTCAAGCGCAGGGCCCGCCGGCACGAGAAGAAGCTCCGCAAGGAACTGAGGAAGCGCGAGGACGGCTCCTGAACCTCGCGCGGAGCCGTCCCCGGGTTCCGGCGGGCGTACGGCTATGGCGCCGCAGTGGTGGAGGCCGGGTCGATCAGCGCGGAGCCGAAGACCCACGGGGATGTCTGGGCGATGAAGTCGTTCGGGAATCCGAGGGTGAAGCCGGTGGCCTCCTCCAGGCGGGTGACGGCCTTGGGCGGGAGGACGAGGTCGGCGGCGGCGAGGTTGTCGCGGAGCTGGTCCGCGGTGCGCGCTCCGACGATCGGGTGGATCGCGCGGGAGCGGTTCATCGTCCAGGCGATCGCCACCTGCGAGGGCGTGGCGCCGAGCTCGCCCGCGACGTCCTGGACGACTCCGGCGACGGCGTGGTCCCTGGCCGACAGTGACGCCGGGGCCAGCCGGCCGCCGGCGGCGGACTCCGGCCGGGTGTACTTGCCGGACAGCACCCCGCCCGCCAGCGGGCTCCACGCGGTGACGCCCAGGCCGAGGGATTCGGCCATCGGCAGCAGTTCGCGTTCGATGTCGCGCTGGAGCAGGCTGTAGGGGACCTGAAGGCCGATGAACGGGCTCCAGCCGTGCCACTGCGCCAGCGTGTTGGCGCGGGCCACTACCCAGGCCGGTGCGTCGGAGATGCCCACGTACAGGACCTTGCCGGCCTGCACCGCGTCGTCCAGCGCCCGCATGGTCTCCTCCAGCGGCGTGTGCCGGTCCCACATGTGCACCCAGTACACGTCCAGGTAGTCGGTGCGCAGGCGGCGGAGGCTCGTCTCCAGGGACGCGCGCAGGTTCTTGCGGTGGTTCCCGGCGGCGTTGGGGTCGGCGCGGTCGCGGGAGACGGTGTACTTCGTCCCGAGCACGAACGACTCGCGGCGGCCGGCCAGCAGCTCGCCGAGGAACTCCTCGCTCGCCCCGTCGCGGTAGTTGACGGCGGTGTCGATCATGTTGCCGCCGGCCTCGGCGTACAGGTCGAGGATCCGCCGGCATTCCGGCATCGGCGCGCCGACCCCGCCCTGCTCCCCGAACGTCATGGCGCCGAGGACCAGTTCGGAGACGCGGAGGCCGCTCATGCCCAGCGTGCGGTACCTCATGCCGTCGCCGATCCGCCGAGGAGCTCGGCGGCCCGGTCGGCGATCTCCTCGGGCGGCACGTCCCGGATGTGCTGGTTCAACGCCCAGCGGTGCCCGAACGGGTCCAGGAACTGGCCGGTGCGGTCGCCCCAGAACGCGTCGTGGACCGGCTCGAAGACCGTGGCCCCGGCCTCCAGCGCCCGGGCCGAGGCGGCGTCGGCGTCGGCGACCTCGACGTGCAGCGCGGCGGGCGTGCCGCCCAGCGCGGCCGGGGTGCGCATGCCCCGCTCGGGCATCTCCCCCGCCACCGCGAGGACCGTGTCGCCGAGCCGGAGTTCCACGGTCAGCGTGGGGCCGCCGGGAAGCGTGAGGCGGCTCGTCTCCCGTGCTCCGAGCGCCTCGGTGTACCAGGAGGCGGCCTGGTCCGGGTCGTCGACGACCAAATGGATCGCTATCTGAGTCACGGCACTGACCATACAGCGTGTCTGGTCACCATGTCCATACATAATGTACGTACACGGTTATGATGGGGGGCATGCCTTCGAGACGGCCCGTAAGCTCCGCCCGCCGATCCGGATCGCCCCCGGCGTCCGCCGAGCTGCGGGAGCGGATCCTGTCCGCCACGCGCGAACTGCTGCGCGAGCGGCGCTTCGACGGTCTCAGCGTGGCCGACATCCTGGCCGCCGCCGGCGTCTCGCGGGCCAGCTTCTACTTCTACTTCCCGAGCAAGCAGGCCGTGCTCGGCGAACTGGTGCGCGAGGCCGTCGCGCAGGGGCAGCAGGCGGCGCGGCCCTGGATCGACGAGGAGCAGGATCCGGTCTCCGCGCTCCGGTCGGGCGTCGCCGACGGGGCCCGGCTCTGGCGCGACAACGCCGGTGTGCTCATGGCCATCGTGGAGAGCTGGGGGTCGGACGAGGGGCTGCGGGAGTTGTGGCTCGAGCAGATGGGCCTGTTCACCGACGCCGCCGCCGCCCGCATCGAGTCCGACCCCCGCGCCCGCGAACGCCTCGGCTCGATGGACACGCGCTCCGTGGCCGCGTCGCTGACCTGGATGGGCGAACGCCTGTACTACCTCGCCGCCGCCGAGGTCCCGCCGTTCGACGACGAGGACGTCCTCATCGACACGCTCACCAACGCCTGGACCTCGATCCTCTACGGGGACGACGCCCCTCAACCCGCGTGAGACCCGGCGCAGGGGCCGCGCAGGCGCGCCCGTCCCGGCGCGTCGTCACTCGGCGAGGCGGTCCAGCCATTCGGTGAGGAGCGCGGTCTCCGCGGGTGTCAGGTCCGGCGGCGGCTCGGCCGGCAGGGCGGCGCGAAGCGCGACCGCCGAGGCGGCGCGGACGTCGCGCGGGGCGGGCTCGTTCGAGGGGCTGTCCGGGACCGTCACCGCGGCGAGGATCGCCTCACGGGTGCGGGCCGACAGGTCACTGCCCTCGTCCCCGTTCGCGATGAGGAAGAGCACGACGCCGACGCCAGCGGCCTGGATCATCCGGGCGGCGACGTCCACCGTGACGCGCAGGCGGCCCGCGCGGGCGATGGCGCCGACCAGGCCGAGCAGGATGGCGTACGCCTCGTCCACGGCGGGCGTGGTGCGGGGCGTCCCGTACATCAGGGCGTAGATGGCCGGGTGCGTCAGGCCGAACTCGACGTGCACGTCCCAGCCGTGCCGCAGGTCCTCGACCGGGTCGCCGGACGCGGCCATGGCGCGCTTGCTCGCCAGGTACTCCTCGAAGCCCTGGGCGGCGACGGCGTCGAACAGGCCCTGCTTGTCGCCGAAGTGGTGGTAGAGGGTCGGCGCGCCGACGCCGGCGGCGGCGCAGACGGCGCGGGTGGAGACGGGCTCGCCGCCGGACTCCGCGATCAGCCGGGCGGCGGCCCGCAGGATCCGGTCCCGCCCGTCGGTGTCCTTCTGTGCGCCCACAACATCGATGCTACAGAACTCGGACGAGCGTCGTTAGGTCGGCTGAGGTGGGAAGACCGGGAGAAGGCCCGATGTCGATATAGCGTCACTACAGAAACGGGTATATCGTTGGTTTCAGCGGTCGCGATCCGGCCGCTTCCGTCTACGAGAGGAACACGGCATGCGCAGCGCCGTTCTCACCGAACAGGGCAAGCCGCTGGAGGTCGTCGAGCGGGAGGTGCCCGAGCCCGGGCCGGGCGAGATCCTGGTCAAGGTCACCGCCTGCGGGATGTGCTTCTCCGAGGTCGGCCTGATGCAGGGGCACTACCCGTTCGCCCGGTTCCCGACGGTGCCGGGGCACGAGATCAGCGGGATCGTCGCCAAGCTCGGACCGGGTGTGGAGTGGCCCGAGCCCGGCACGCCGGTGGGCGGCCAGTGGATCTACGGCTCGTGCGGCCGCTGCGACCAGTGCGTGCGCGGCGACCAGGTCCTGTGCACCGGCGCGCCGCGGCGCGTCACCGGCATCACCGACGACGGCGGCTACTCCGAGTACTACATCGCCCGCGCCGGGTTCGCCACCCCGCTCCCCGACGGCCTGGACCCGGTCGCGGCGGCGCCGCTGATGTGCGCCGGGATCACCGCGTTCAACGGGCTGCGGCACGCGGGCGCGACGGCCGGATCCCGCGTCGCGGTGCTCGGCACCGGCGGCGTCGGGGAGATGGTGACCCGGTTCGCGGCGGCGATGGGCGCCCGCGTCGCCGTCGTGTCCCGGTCGCGCCGCGCCGAGGACGAGGCGCGCGGGCGGGGCGCCGAACTCTACGTCGCCACCGACGAGCAGGACCCCGCCGACGCGCTGCGCGGCTGGGGCGGCGCCGACGTCATCGTCAACACCACGCCGAGCACCGCGCCCGCGCAGGCCTCGCTCGGCGGCGTCGCCCCGGACGGCACCCTGCTGATCCTCGGCGTCGGCGCCGAGAACCTCGCACTGGCGCCCGGCGCTCTCGTGATGAACCGGGTGCGGGTGATGGGCAGCCCGTCGGGCTCCCCGCACGACCTGCGCGACACCCTGGCGTTCGCCGCCGCACACGGGATCGTCCCCGACGTGACCCCGGTGACGCTGGACGAGGCGCCCGGCGTCCTCGCCACGATGGTCGAGGGCCGCCACCACGGCCGCTCCGTCATCACCTTCGGCTGAACCGCCTCCACGGCCGCGCCTGCTCGTAGGCGCGGCAGGCGGCCATGACCAGGTTGTCGGCGTGCCGCGCGCCGACGACCTGGAGGCCGATCGGCAGGCCGTCCGCGGTGAACCCGCACGGCAGGTTCGCCGCGGGCTGCTGGGTCATGTTGAACGGGTAGGTGAACGGGGTCCAGGACGTCCAGCGCGGCGTCGGGGACCCCGGCGGGACCTCGACGCCGGCCTCGAACGCGGCGATCGGCATGGTCGGGGTGAGCAGCAGGTCGTAGCGCTCGTGGAACAGACCCATGATCCGGCCCAGGTCCATGCGGCGCGCGGTCGCGGTCAGGTACTCCAGCGCCGAGTACCGGGCGCCCTGCTCGCAGATGTCCCGCAAGCCGGGGTCGAGGCGCGCGCGCTGCTCGCCGGTAAGGTGCTCGACGACCTTGGCGGCGCCGGCGAACCAGAGGACCTCGAAGTCGGCGACCGGGTCCGCGAACCCCGGGTCGGCCTGTTCGACCTTGGCGCCCAGCTCGGTGAACACCTCGGCGGCGGCCGCGACCGAGGCGGCCACCTCCGGGTCGACGCGGGCGAACCCGAGGTCGGGGCTGAAGGCGACGCGCAGCCCGGTGAGGTCGTGCGGGCCGCCACCGCTGAACGGGGTGGGGGGCGGCGGAAGAGACGACCAGTCGCGGCCGTCGGCGCCGCACACCGCGTCCAGGAGCAGTTCGGCGTCCGCGACCGTGTTGGTCATCGGGCCGGTGTGCGCGAGCGTCCCGAACGGGCTCGCCGGGTAGTGCGGGATCCGGCCGTAGGTCGGCTTGATGGTGAAGACGCCGGTGAACGCGGCGGGGATGCGCACCGAGCCGCCGCCGTCGGTGCCGAGCGCGAGCGGCGCCATGCCCGCCGCGACGGCCGCCGCCGCGCCGCCGCTCGACCCGCCGGGCGTGCGGGTGGTGTCCCACGGGTTGCGGGTCACGCCGGTGAGCGGGTTGTCGGTGACGCCCTTCCAGGCGAACTCCGGCGTGGTCGTCTTCCCGACGAACACCGCGCCCTGCTCGCGCAGCCGCGCGACGGACGGGGCGTCCTCCTCCCACGGCCCGGCGGGATCGATCGTCGTGGACCCGCGCAGCGTCGGCCAGCCGCGGGTGAGCAGGACGTCCTTGATCGACACGGGCACGCCGTCGAGCGCGCCGAGCGTCTCGCCGCGCCGCCGGCGCTCGGCCGAGGCGCGCGCCATCTCCAGCGTGGTGTCCGGGTCGAGCAGGCAGAACGCGTTGAGCTCCGCGTCGTCCCGGTCGATCCGCGCGAGGACGGCCTCGGCGGCCTCGACGGGCGAGAGCGTCCCCGCCCGGTACGCCTCCAGCAGTTCGACGGCGGTCAGGTCTGCCGCGTCCGTCATGGCGGTTACCCCCTCGGTTCGGCGTACTGGACGGGTGCCCCCGGGCGCACGTAGCCCAGGCGCTTGTCGACGACGTTGCGCAGCTCGCGGCCGTGCACGAAACGGTCGAGGTTGTCGGTGAACAGCCGGACGAGCTCGTCCCGCCAGCCGACGGCGTCCCCCGACATGTGCGGCGAGACGATCACGTTGGGCATGCCCCACAGCGGGGAGGACGGCGCGAGCGGCTCGTCGGCGAACACGTCGAGCGCCGCGCCCGCGACGCGGCCGGCGCGCAGCGCGTCGACCAGGTCGTCCTCGGCCACCAGCTGCCCGCGCCCGACGTTGATCAGCCGCGCGGCCGGGTTCATCCGGGCGAGGGCGGCGGCGTCGATCATCTCGCGCGTCTCCGGGGTGAGCGGCGCCGCGAGCACGACGTAGTCGGCTTCCTCCAGCGCGTCGTGCAGCCGTTCCATCGGGTGGACGACGCCGAACTCGGGATCGGCGGCGCGGGCGGTGCGCCCGGCGCCCGACACCCGCAGCCCGGCGGCGGACAGCCGGCGGGCGATGGCGCGGCCGATCGGGCCGGTCCCGGCGACGAGCGCGCGGGCGCCGGTGATCCGCTCGGTCTCGCGGTGCCGCCAGCGCCGCTCGTCCTGCAGCCGCACCGTGCCGGGCAGATCCTTGGCGAAGGCCAGCACCAGGCCGAGGACGTATTCGGCGATCGGCTCGTCGAAGACACCTCGCGAGTTGGTGACGATGGTGTTGCCCTCGACCAGCGCCGGGAACAGCAGCCGGTCGACGCCGGCGCTGGCGATGTGCACCCAGCGCGGCCCGCCCTCGGGCGGCCACGCCGCCGCGAGCGCGTCCGACCAGAAGTCCCACATGAACAGCGCGTCGGCGCCGGGAAGCGCCTCCGCGAGCCGTGTTTCGCGCACCTGCACCACGTGCGCGAGGCGTTCGGCGGCCTGTATTCCGGGCGGCGGGACGTCCCCCCGGAGCACCACCACGCGGGGCGGTTCACCGGGCGCGTGCGGACCATGCTCCATCGGCGGTCACTTTCGGGGTTCCGGAATTTACGGGATGGCAACGCGGGAGGGCATTGACACGCTAGGAACGCTTCGTAGGATTGTCAACAATCAACGGGGTCGAAGTACCAGGTGACCGCGCTGATCGTGCTGCAAGACCGTCGCAACCGTATTGCCCAAGGCCAGGACGGGTCCCAGAGCGCTCTAACGCAAGAGTCCTTTCGGGTGGCGACGCTCTCGCCCACCCCTGTCCACGGGGAGGTCCGGCATGCCCAAGCTCATGACCATCGCACTGGAGAAGCGCGGCGTGTCCTGCGTCGCGGAACTCCTGGAGAAGGACGCGCCGCGGACCTGCGAGGCGGTATGGCGCGCCCTGCCCCTCGGCGGCGACGCCTACCACGCCAAGTACGCGCGCAACGAGGTCTACACGATGGTGGAGCGGTTCGCCGGGGAGGAGGCCGGGCTGGAGAACCCGACCGTGACACCGATCCCCGGCGACGTCGTCTACTTCTCCTTCCCGGGCGGCATGCTCGACCGGGCGTTCAAGGAGGAGAAGAACATCCACGAGCTGCCCGGCGTCATCGATCTGGCGATCTTCTACGGCCGCAACAACCTGCTGCTGAACGGGGACGTCGGCTGGGTGCCCGGCAACGTGTACGCGACGATCGTCGACGGGCTCGACCGGATGGCCGAGGCGTGCAACGACGTCTGGCGGTCCGGCGCCGTCGGCGAGCGCCTGGTCTACCGCCGGCACGAGTCCTAGAGCGGTGGCCGCCCAGATGACATTCGACCCCACGCTGGTCGTCGGGCCCGAGCTGGTCGCCCAGCAGGGCATCGGCGTGGTCGCGCCGTTCGACTTCGCGCTCGACCGCGAGCTGTGGCGGTGGACGCCCGACGACGTGTCCCTGTTCCTGACCCGGCTGCCGTACGTGCCGGTACCGGTCACCGTCGAGATGGCCTCGGCGCTGTCGGACCACTCGATCGTCCGGCAGGCGACCCGCGACGTGCTCTCCCCTGAACCGCTCGCGGTCGCCTACGCCTGCGCGTCCGGCAGCTTCGTCCGCGGCAAGGCCGGCGAGCTGGCGCTGCACCGGACGATGGTCGGGGCGGGCGCGCCCGCCGCGGCCACCACCTCCGGCGCACTGGTGGAGTCGCTGCGGCTGCTGAACGCGGGCCGGATCGCGGTGGTGACGCCCTACATCGACGCGGTCACCGAACGGCTGGTCTCCTTCCTCGGCGAGTACGGCATCGAGGTGGTGTCGTCGGTCGGGATGGGGCTGCTCAGCCACATCTGGAAGGTCGGCTACGGCGAGATCGTCAGCGCGGTGTCGTCGGTGGACCGGCCCGAGGCCGAGGCGGTGTTCATCAGCTGCACCAACGTGCCGACCTACGACATCATCGCCCCCCTGGAGCAGATGATCGGCAAGCCGGTGCTCACCGCCAACCAGGTCACGATGTGCTCGGCGCTGCGCGCGATGGGCCGCTCGGCGGCCGGCGCCGGGCAGTCGCTGGTCCAGCTCAGCCGCCCGACGGCCGCCTGACCCCCCATGATCGGCAACGGCATGATCGATGAAGGTAGGATTGTCGACAACATGCAGCAGAACGGTCCCGCCGCGGGGTTCCTCTACCCGGGCTACAGCGCCGAGGACGACTACCCGGCGATCGAGCGCGCCCTGCGAAGTTCAGGGGCGGGCGGCGTCAGCCTGCCGGTGGTGCACACGCTGATGCGCGAGGACGCGCACCGGGTGGACGCGCTGCTCGACATCGGCGGCGACGACGTGCTCGGCGAGGGCGCCCGGAAGCTGCGTGCGCTGGGCGTGCGGTCCGCCGTGTGGGCGTGCACCAGCGGCAGCTTCGTGTTCGGCTGGGACGGGGCCGCCGCGCAGGTCCGGGGCGTCCGGGACGCCGCGGGGGCCCCCGCGTCCAGCACGTCGTTCGCGTTCGTGCACGCGGCCCGCGCGCTCGGCCTGCGCCGGGTCGCCGTGGCCGCGACCTATCCGGCCGACGTCGCCGAGCGGTTCGGCGCGTTCCTCGGCCACGCCGGCATCGAGGTGGTGGCGCTGTCCTGCCGGGGCATCGTCACCGCCGCCGAGGTCGGCACCCTCCGCCGCGACGAGGTGCTGGAGTTCGTCGCGGCCAACGACCATCCCGACGCCGAGGCGGTGCTGGTGCCCGACACCGCGCTGCACACCGTGTCCTGGCTCGACGAGCTGGAGGAGCGGACCGGCAAGCCGGTGCTCACCGCCAACCAGGTGAGCGTGTGGGAGGGGCTGCGGCTCGCCGCGGGCCCGGCCGGGCTCGCGCCGCGCGCCGGCCTCGGCCGGCTGTTCGCCGCGCCCGCCCCGGCGCCGGGAGGAGATCCCTGGCAGCTATGACGAAAGGGGCCCGCCGATGGGCCGGTTGGGTGAGCTGGAACCCGTCCCGCGCAGGTCGACGGTCGAGATCGTGTCCGACGAGCTGCGCTCGGCGATCATGTACGGGGCGCTGGAGCCGGGCGCGCAGCTCGGCGAGGCGGAGCTGGCCGCGCGGCTCGGCATCAGCCGCGGCCCGCTGCGCGAGGCGATGCAGCGCCTCGTCCAGGAGGGGCTGCTGCTCAGCGAGCCGCACCGCGGCCTGTTCGTGATCAGCATGGACGAGAGCGACGTCGAGGACGTCTACCTCACCCGGCTGGCGATCGAGCGGTCCGCGTGCCGGCTGATCATGCAGCGGAACCGGGGTGAGGCGGTCGCCCGGCTCACCGAGGCCCTGGAGGCGCTGATCGACGCGGCGCGCGAGCGCGACCGGGTCGCGATGAGCGACGCCGACCAGGCGTTCCACGAGGTGCTGGTCAGCTCGTCCGGCAGCCCGCGGCTGGAGCGGATGGCGCACACGCTGCTGGTGGAGACGCGGATGTGCCTGAACGCGCTGCAGGACAAGTACCCCGAGCCGGCGGAGCTGGTCGAGGAGCACCGCCGCCTGGTCGACGCGATCGGCGACGGCGAGGAGGAGCGGCTTCTCCAGCTGATCGAGGAGCACATGACCGACTCCATCCAGCGGCTGCGCACCTCGTAGCGGCTCCCCTGGACAACCGGTCCCGAGGGACCTAGCGTGCAGATTGTCGACAATCTACCGGAGGACGCGATGGCTCAGCTCTCACCCCTGCTCAAGCAGGCCACCCCCGTCCTGGCCGAACGCGGCGAGGGCGTGTACCTCTACGACGCCGACGGCCGCCGCTACCTGGACTTCACCGCCGGCATCGGCGTCACGAACACCGGGCACTGCCATCCGCGCGTCGTGGAGGCGGCGCGCGAGCAGGTCGGCACGCTGATCCACGGCCAGTACACGACGGTGATGCACCGGCCGCTGCTGCGCCTGGTGGAAGCGCTCGGCGACGTCCTGCCGGACGGACTGGACTCGCTGTTCTTCCTCAACAGCGGCAGCGAGGCGGTCGAGGCGTCCATCCGGCTCGCCCGGCACGCCACCGGACGGCAGAACATCGTGGTGTTCCAGGGCTCGTTCCACGGCCGGACGATGGGCGCCGCCGCCCTCACCACCGCGGGCACCAAGTTCCGCGCGGGCATCGGCCCGCTGATGCCCGGCGTCGCCGTCGCCCCGTTCCCGCAGGCCTACCGGTACGGGTGGGACGAGGACGAGGCGACCCGCTTCGCGCTGCGCGAGCTGGACTACGCGCTCGCCACGTCCAGCCCGGCGTCCGACACCGCCGCGTTCGTCGTCGAGCCGGTGCTCGGCGAGGGCGGCTACATCCCGGCGCCGCCGGCCTTCCTGGAGGGGCTGCGCGAGCGCGCCGACCGGCACGGGATCCTGCTCGTCGTCGACGAGGTGCAGACCGGGTACGGCCGGACGGGCCGGTTCTGGGGCCACCAGCACTCGGCGGCCCGTCCCGATGTGCTCATCACCGCGAAGGGCCTGGCCAGCGGCTTCCCGCTGTCGGCCATCGCGGCGCCGCAGGCGCTGATGGAGAAGGCGTGGCCGGGCTCGCAGGGCGGCACCTACGGCGGCAACGCGGTCGCGTGCGCCGCCGCGCTCGCCACCCTGGAGGTCATCCGGGACGAGAACCTGGTGGAGAACGCCGCCGTGCTCGGTGCCCGGCTGAACGACGGGCTGCGCGAGGTGGCGGCCGGCCGTCCGGAGATCGGCGACGTGCGCGGGCTCGGGCTGATGCAGGCCTGCGAGTTCACCGCTCCGGACGGCGAGCCCGACACGGCCGCCGCCCAGCGCGCCCAGCGCGCCGCCGCCGAGCACGGCCTGCTGCTGCTCACCTGCGGCGCGTTCGGCAACGTGGTCCGGATGATCCCGCCGCTGGTGGTGGACGCCTCCCAGGTCGACGACGCCCTGGCCCTGTGGTCCAAGGCCGTCGCCGACGCCCTTGGCTAGGGTCCGCCGAAGTAGCACGGACGTGCTATAAAAGGAGGATGCCGAAGATCGTCGATCCCGAGGCCCGCCGCCGCGAGGTGGCCGAGGCCGTCTTCCGCGTCGCCCGCCGGGACGGCCTGGAGCAGGCCTCGCTGCGCAACGTGGCGGCCGAGGCGGGCCTCGCCATCGGCTCGGTCCGGCACTACTTCGGCGGCCAGGCCGACATCATGATCTTCGCGATGCGCTACTTCGCCGAGCGGGCCGGCGAGCGGATGCGGCTGCGCGCCGGCCGGCTCGCCGTCCCCGATCCCGCGGCGCCGCCCGCCGCGCACGTCGCCGCACTGGAGGCGCTGTTCGCCGAGCTGCTGCCCCTCGACGCCGAGCGGCGCGAGGAGGCCGAGGTGTGGCTGGCGTTCGTCGTCGGCGCCCGCACCCGGCCCGAGCTGCGGCCGCTCGCCGAGGAGATGCACGGCGACCTGCGCTCGGCCGCCGTGAACGTGCTCCGGCACGCCCACCGGGCCGGAGTGCTGCGCCCCGGCCTGGACATCGAGGTCGAGGCGGCGCGTGTGCACGCGCTGGTGGACGGGCTGACCCTGCACGCCGTCCTGGAGCCGGAGAGCACCGGCCCGGAGGACATGCGGACGGTGCTGCGCCGGCACGTCGTCGAGCTCACCGACGTCCCGGCCGGGGACCTGCCCGCGCCGCCCGACCTGGACGACCTGCGCACGGGGGCGCGCCGCGGCGCCTGCTAGATTCCGAACCTCGTTCTAATCACGAGGAGGCGTGTTGAATCCCTGGCAGACCCCCGAGCGTGCGGCGCTGCGCGAGCTGGTCCGCGACTTCACCGCGCGGGAGATCGCTCCCTCGCTGCCGGAGTGGGAGGACGCCGGGGAGCTGCCCCGGTCCCTGCACCGCCGGGCCGCCGGGGCGGGCATCCTCGGCGCCGGGTTCCCGGAGGAGGCCGGCGGCTCGGGCGGCGAGCTGTTCGACGCGCTGATCGTCGCCGAGGAGATCATCCAGGCGGGCGGGTCCGGCGGGGTGGTGGCGTCCCTGTTCACGCACGGCATCGCGCTCCCCCACCTCATCGCCTCCGGCGACAAGGCCCTGATCGACCGGTTCGCCCGGCCCGTGCTGGCGGGCGAGAAGATCGGCGCGCTGGGCGTCACCGAGCCCGGCACCGGATCGGACGTGGCGGGCATCCACACCACCGCCGTCCGCGACGGCGACTCCTACGTCGTCAACGGCGCCAAGATGTTCATCACCTCCGGCGTACGGGCCGACTTCGTCACCACCGCCGTCCGCACCGGCGAGCCGGGCTTCGGCGGGATCTCGCTCATCGTCATCGAGAAGGGGACGCCCGGCTTCACCGTCTCCAAGGCGCTGCGCAAGATGGGCTGGCAGTGCTCCGACACGGCCGAGCTCGCTTTCGCCGACGTGCGGGTGCCCGCCGCGAACCTGATCGGCGAGGAGAACGGCGGGTTCCTGCAGATCGTGCAGAACTTCGTCACCGAACGGCTCTCGCTGGCCGTCCAGGCGTACGCCACCGCGCAGCGGTGCCTCGACCTCACGCTGCAGTGGATCCGGGACCGCGAGACGTTCGGCCGGCCGCTGTCGTCCCGCCAGCTCGTCCGGCACAAGGTCGCCGAAATGGCGCGGCAGGTGGACGTTGCGCGCGCCTACACCCGCTCGGTCGCCGAACGGCACGCCGCAGGCGAGGACGTCCTCACCGAGACCGCGTACGCGAAGAACACCGCCGTCTACGCGTGCGAGCACGTCGTCCACGAGGCCGTGCAATTGCACGGCGGAATGGGGTACATGCGGGAATCGGAAGTGGAGCGCCATTACCGCGACGCCCGCATTCTCGGCATCGGCGGCGGCACCAACGAGATCATGAACGAGATCGTCGCGAAGCGGCTCGGGCTGTGACCACGGCCTGAACGCGGCGCGGCGCCCGGCGGTGAAAGGGGTAACCGCCGGGCGCCGCTTTCTCGGGAGAGGTCAGCCGAGCGGGTTGTTGCAGTCGATGGGCCAGTACGGGCCCCAGATGTCGAGCGAGTTCAGCACGAACTTGATCATCACCGGGTCGAACGCGATGCCGACGTGCGCGTTGGTGTCGTTCGCGCACTTGTCCTGCAGCAGCACGTTCTGCGCGTTGGAGCCGTTCAGGAACTCCGAGGTGTACGGCGTGACGACCTCGTCGTACTTGGTCGACAGCACGATGTACTGCGGGCCCGGCACGGTGTCGCCGCCGGCGTTCAGCTTCTTCAGGAAGTCGGAGTCGGTGATCTGCTCCCCCGCCGACGGCGCGGCCTTCACCACGGCCTGCGTGATGCCGAGCAGGCTGCCGAGCTCCACCAGCCCGTCCAGGTTCGTCCCGTGGTTGGACGGGACGACGCCGATGAGCTTGTTGACCTTCGCCGCGCCGCCCAGGAACTTCAGGTAGTAGCGGGGCATCATCCCGCCCTGCGAATGGCCGACCATGTCGACCTTGGACGCGCCGGTCGAGGCCAGCACCTTGTCGACGAACGTGGCGAGCTGGCCCGCCGACTCCGCGATCTCGCCGGTGCCCTGGATCGGGGCGTCCTTCGCGCCGCCGTAATTGAGCGCGTAGACGCAGTATCCCGCCTTCTTCAGCGCGGGCGAGAGCTTCTGCCAGTTGAACGCCATGTTCTCGAACGTGCCGTGCACCAGCACCACCGGGCGGGGGTGCAGGAACGACGGTTTGCAGTTCCAGTCGTTGGCGCCGTCCGGGCTCGTCTCCGCGTGGGCCGCGGGCGCGACCACGGAGGTCAGGCCGATGGCGGTGGGGATCGCCGCGGCGATGACGGCCCAGGACTTGAGTCGCCTGAAACGCATGTTCATCTCCCTAAAGCGGGCACGCCGAAAAGCACCGGGAGCCCGTGCAGCGGTAATGCGGGTTCCGGCCGCGAATCGTCGTGGGGTCGGGGGTGGGTGGTGCGGCGCCGCGTGATCACCTGAGGTGCTGACAAGGTACGGCGGCTTTACCGCTCGGTCTTGTAGCAAGACTCGCCAGTTGGCGTGAGGGAATTGTCAGGCGACTCACAATCGGCGTCGCCCGCACGCTTCCCGACCTGCGGTCCGGCGCCTCGCTACGGTGCGCCGACGAGCCCGTTCACCAGCGCGCGGAGGCCGTCGGCGTAGGTGTCCCGCGCGGTCAGCGCCGTCCAGCGGTCCGCGACCCGCGCGAGGCGGGGCAGTTCGGCGGGGTCGATGTCGGCGAACACCCGCTCGCGGTAGGTGGGGCGCTCGTCGCCGGCCCGGCGCCGCGCCGCCGCGGCCCGCACGATGATCTCCCCGGCGGTGTAGTACCAGATGGCCCGGTACCCGTGCACGGCCTGCTCGGGGCTCAGCCCGCACTCCTCCAGGCCGCCCAGGATCTGCTCGACGAACCACAGCGCGGAGCGTGACAGCAGGTCGTCGGCGGTGAGCACCTCCGCGATCCAGGGGCAGGCGGCGAGCGTCTCGCGGATCGCGGACGCCGTCACCACGATGCGCTCGCGGGGGTCGGCGGGCAGTTCGGGCTCGCGCGCCATCCGCCCGGCGTAGTCGTCCAGCAGCAGGACGAGCAGCTGCTCCTTGTCGCGGACGTGGTGGTACAGCGCCATCGGCGTGCTGCCGATCTCCTTGGCGAGCCGCCGCATCGTCAGCCGGTCGACGCCCTCCTCGTCCACGATCCGGCGCGCGGTCCCGACGATCTCGGCGCGGGAGATCCGGGGCGGCCTGCCCCGCTGGGCGGACGGTTGCGGCATGCCCCCATCATCGCGGACTCGACAGCCGGGCCCGCCGCCGGTTAGTTTTTATACATGTACAAAAAAGAACGGGCGCGCCCCTGGGCGGTGCTGGCGGCGGCCTGCGTCGCCCAGTTCGTCTTCGCGCTGGACATGGCGGTGATGAACGTCGCCCTCCCGGCGATCAGGACCGCCCTCGGCTTCGCACCGGTCGACCTGTCCTGGGTCGTCCACGTCTACGCACTCACCTTCGGCGGGTTCCTGCTGCTCGGCGGCCGGGCCTGCGACCTGTACGGGCGGCGCCGGATGTTCGTCCTCGGCCTGGTCGTGTTCGGGCTGTGCTCGCTCGCCGGCGGGCTCGCCCAGGCGCCGTGGCAGCTCGTCGCGGCGCGCGCCGGCCAGGGCCTCGGCGCAGCCGCCGCGGCACCGGCTTCGCTGGCCCTGCTGACCACCACGTTTACCGAGGGCCGCGCGCGCGTGCGCGCCCTCGGCGTGTGGAGCGCGATGAACGCGGCGGGCGGCGCCCTCGGCGTCCTCGCGGGCGGCGTGCTCACCGAGTACGCGGGCTGGCGCTGGGTGATGCTGGTCAACCTGCCCTTCGTCGCGCTCACCCTCGCGTTCGTCCCGGCGGGCGTGGCCGCCCACGCCCGCACGGGCCCGCGCGAGCGGATGGACGTCCCCGGCGCGGTGCTGGCGACCGCCGGATTCGGGCTGCTGGTCTTCGGCGTGGTCCGCACGGACGCCATCGGCTGGACGGCCCCGGCGACCCTCGCCTGCCTCGGCGCCGCCGCCCTGCTCCTCGCCGCCTTCGTCGCGGTGGAGGCCCGGGTCCGCGCGCCGCTCGTCCGGCTCGGCCTGCTGCGCGGCCGGTGGGTGGCGGGCGCGAACCTGATCGTCTTCCCGGCGGCGGCGGGCCAGTTCGCCGCGTTCTACTTCGTCTCCCTCTACATGCAGCAGGTGCTGCACATGGGCGCGGCCGAGACCGGCCTGGCCTTCCTGCCCTTCTCGGCCGGCGTCGTGCTCGGCACGCTGCTCGCGACGCGGGTCGTCGGGAACCGCTCGCCCCGCGCGGCGCTGATTCCGGGCAGCCTGCTCGCCGCCGCGGGCCTGGCCTGGTTCACCCGGATCAGCCCGGACGGCGGCTTCCTCACCGACGTGCTCGGCCCGTCGGTGGTGGGCAGCGTCGGCATCGGGCTCGTGCTCGCCCCGGTCGCCGCCGCGGCGACCACCGGGGTCGCGGCCCGGGAGGCCGGGATGGCCTCGGGGCTGCTCAACAGCTCCCGCCAGCTCGGCGGCTGCGTCGGCCTGGCCGCCCTCGCGACGGTCGCCGCCCACCGCACCGGCGGCGCGACCTCCCCGTCCGCCCTGAACGGCGGCTACGCGCTGAGCCTCACCGTCTCCGCGGCCCTCTTCGTGCTGGCCGCGTTCGTCGCGCTGGCACTCCCCCGCAGGGAGAGGGCCGCGTCCGCACCGTCCGCCGCTCCGGCGGAGAACCGACTGGAAGGAACACCGTCATGACGCAGCCGATCGACATGTTCGCCCTGGCCCTCAACTTCTACCCGGACGGCGCGGTGACCAGCGCCGAGCGCCGGATGACCATCGACGACGGCGGATGGCAGGTGGCGGCGTTCCACGTCGAGACCGACGCGGACGTCCACTCCGACCACTGGGAGGTGCACCCGGCGGCCGAGGAGGCGGTCTGCTGCCTGGCCGGCGGCGGGTTCCGCATGTACTTCCGGCCCGAGGAGCCGGGCGGCGAGGAGGAGATGGTCCGGCTCGCGGCGGGCAGCGCGGTGATCGTGCCCCGGAGCCGCTGGCACCGCCTGGAACTGGACGGCCCGAGCGACGTCATGTCCATCACCCTGCGGCGCGGCTCCCTCCAGGAGAAGCGCTGACGATGCCCGGCGGTGCCCGGCCCGGCGGCCGGGCACCCTTCCGGGGTCAGGCCTGCGCGACGGCGCCGTCGGCGAGGAGGGCGTCGACGTCGTCGAAGCCGAGGTCCTCCAGGACGGCGCGGGTCTGGCCGCCGGGCAGGACGGGCAGGCCGTCGGTGTCGGTGGCGGTGCGGGAGAAGCGCGGCGCGGGGGCGGGCTGGCGGTGGCCGGCGCGCTCGGGGAACACGTCGCGGGCGGTGTTGAAGGGGTGCTCCTTGGCCTCGTTCATCGACAGGACGGGCGCCACGCACGCGTCGCTGGGCACGAACACCTCGGTCCACTCGTCGCGGGTCTTCGCCTTGAACGCGGCGGCGAAGCGCTCGCGCATCTCGGGCCAGCCGGCGCGGTCCTGCTGGTCGCCCAGGCCGTCGGTGTCGACGCCGAGGCGCTTGACGAACTCGGCGTAGAACTGGGGCTCGATCGCGCCGACCGCCATGTGCTTCCCGTCGGCGGTCTCGTACACGTCGTACCAGGGGGCGCCGGTGTCGAGGAAGTTGACGCCGCGCTGGTCCTGCCAGAGGCCGCCGGCGAGGAAGCCGTGGATGAAGGTGGACAGGTGGGCGGTGCCGTCCACGATCGCGGTGTCGACGACCTGGCCGCGTCCGCTGGTCCTGGCCTCCAGGAGCGCGGCGAGGACGCCGACGACGAGGTACATGCTGCCGCCGGCGAAGTCGCCGAGCAGGTTCAGCGGGACCTGCGGCGGGCCGCCGGCGCGGCCGATGGCGTGCAGGGCGCCGGTGATGGCGATGTAGCCGATGTCGTGGCCGGCGGTCTGCGCGAGCGGGCCCTCCTGGCCCCAGCCGGTCATGCGGCCGTAGACGAGGCGGGGGTTGCGGGCGAGGCAGTCGTCCGGGCCGAGGCCGAGGCGCTCGGTGACGCCGGGCCGGAAGCCCTCGAGCAGGATGTCGGACTTCTCGGCGAGGCGGAGCACGACCTCCTTGCCCTGCTCGCTCTTGAGGTCGACGCCGATCGAGCGCTTGCCGCGGTTGCTGAAGTCGGTGCCCCCGGTGGCCTCGCCGCGCACCGCGGAGGCGCGGTCGACGCGGATCACCTCGGCGCCGAGGTCGGCCAGCAGCATCGCGGCGAACGGCCCGGGCCCGATCCCGGCCAGCTCGATCACCCG
Source organism: Actinomadura napierensis (assembly GCF_039529375.1). NCBI lineage: Bacteria > Bacillati > Actinomycetota > Actinomycetes > Streptosporangiales > Thermomonosporaceae > Actinomadura > Actinomadura napierensis. Next base: position 904 of record NZ_BAAAMR010000114.1, on the reverse strand, counting down.
TACTCCGGAGAGCGGCCCCTTGCCCATCTGCGACCCCTTTCGGCCCGACACCCTGAATCCCGTTCGGTAACCCTAGTGTGCCCGATCGCAGTAAGTGAATCCTGACCGGCCCCGTTCAGCGGGACGCGGCGGTGAGGGCGACCGGGGTGCCGGGGCGGCGCTCCGGCGCGGCGACGAGCAGCCGGTGCGCGACCGCGGACGTGCCGATCGGCCCCCGCGCGCGCGGCACGAGCCCGGCTCCGGCGGCGGCGAGGTAGTACCAGCGGCCGGACGGGGCCTGCCACCAGGTGCCCGCCACCGGGCGCCGGTCGTCGCAGGTGCCGGTGGCGTACGCCTTGCGGGCGAGGAGCGCGGAGGTGCCGTCCGCAGCGCCGTCCGCGTAGGTCGTGCGGGTGCAGAACCAGCCGGCGGACGCGCCGCCGTGCGGGAGCGTCCCGGACCAGAAGTTCCAGGCCATCGCGCCGATGACTGGCCGTTGCCGCGCCGGTCCGAGGCAGCCGAGGCGGTTCCATGCCTTCAGTGCGGCGGGACCGAGGCGGGCGGGCGGGGACGGGCGTCCGGACGGCTCGTACGCAGGCGAGTGGAAGGTGAGGACGGCGGCCCGCGCGCCGCCGGGGTCGCCGAACGTGCGGTCGCCGAGGTGGAACAGCGGGCCCCGGCCGCAGGGCGTGCGGGCGGGCGCGGGCGCGACGACGCCGTCCCGGACGGGCAGGCCGGAGCCGTCCAGGGTCCGGGGCGCGGAGTCCCCGGGGGCGAGGAGGTAGCGTCCGCCGCCGAGGGCGATCGGGGCGGACGGGTCGGTGCCGGCGGCGGCGACGTCCAGGTCGGCGGCGGTGTAGCGGGCGATGCGGTCGCCGCGCCGCATCAGCGCGAGCGGCGCGCCGCCGGCACGGCCCGCGTAGAG
>NZ_BAAAMR010000113.1:0-30725 GCF_039529375.1 Actinomadura napierensis | reverse complement strand
GCCCCCCCCCCCGCCGCCGCCCCCGCCGCGCTGTCGGCTCTCGCCGCGGAGGTCGTCGGCGCCGTCGCGGGCCAGGGCCTGGCCATCGCCGGCGCCGCCGTCGCGCTGCCCGGCCTGCTCGACCGCGAGCACGGCGTCGTCCGGCACGCCCCCAACCTCGGCTGGACGGACGTCCCCGTCGCCCTGCCGGCCGGCGCCGCCCCGCTGTCCGCCGAGTACGACAACGAGGCGAACCTCGCCGCGCTCGGCGAGCTGTGGTTCGGCGGCGGCACGCGGCTCGGCGACTTCGTGCACGTCTCCGGCGAGATCGGGATCGGCGCCGGCATCGTCGTCGGCGGCGGGGTCTTCCGCGGCGCGCACGGCTTCGCCGGCGAGCTCGGGCATCTGGTCGCGGACCCCTCCGGGCCGGGCTGCCCGTGCGGCGGCCTCGGCTGCCTGGAGCAGATCGCCGGGCAGGAGGCGATGCTGCGCGCCGCCGGGATCCCGCAGGCGAGGACGGTCACCGGCCCGGACGGCTCGGTCGGCGCGCTCCTCGACCGGCTGAACGCCGGCGACGCCGCCGCGCTCGCCGCGGTGGACCGCGCGGGCCGCGCGCTCGGCGGCGCGCTCGCCTCCGTCGTGAACCTCTTCGACCCGGACGCGATCGTCCTCGGCGGGGTGTTCTCGCCGCTCGCCGAGTGGATCCGCCCGCCGCTCGAAGCCGTCCTCGCCGCCGGACCGGGGACGCTGCGCCGCGGCGCCCCGCCGGTCGAGGTGTCCGGCCTGGCCGAGGGCGCCGCCGTCCTCGGCGCCGCCGGGCTCGTCATCGAGCGCGTGATCGCCGACCCGGCGCTCCTGCTCTAGAGCGGGGTGTACTCGAACCAGGCGAAGTCGGCGTGGTTGGCGCTGGGCCGTCCGTTGGAGGTGGCGTAGAGGCCGACGAGGACGCCGGTGAAGCCGCCGGCGACCTGGCTGGTCAGGAAGTCGCCGTCGACGGGGTCGCCCAGCGGCGTCCAGTGCCCCGGCCGGGGCGAGTAGGACGCCTGGTACCAGCGGCCGCGGGCCTCGAACCCGAGCCCGACGACCCCCGGCACGGCCGGCGCCTCGGCCAGGACGGTCATGACTCCCTGCTCCCGCTTGGCCAGGCGCAGTCCCCGCTCCGTCGCGGTCAGCACGATGTGGAAGTCGTTGTTCTGCATGAGCGCGAGCCCGGCCTCCTCGTCGTCGGCGGCCGTGAAGTCGAGGCCGGTGAAGGCGGCGAAGTCCGGGTGCTGCTGCCGCCGTCCGACGAAGGACGGGTTGGCGATGTCGGCGAGGCCGTCCGGGCGCAGGCGCAGCCGCAGGTGCCCGGGGCGGTCGGTCAGGCTCCACCAGCGTTCGCGCGGGGTCCGCAGCATGGTCCAGGACGGGCCGAGCTCGGGTCCGTCGAACTGGTCGCACGCCGGGACGGCCGGCCACGGATGCTCCGGCAGCGACGGTACGGGGAGACTCTCTTCGACCCGGCCGCCGGTGACCGGCCAGCCGTCCTCCCACGTGACCGGGGCCAGGAACGTCTCCCGGCCGAGCGCGCAGCGGTCGCCGTGGTGCGGTCGCATGGCGAGCAGGACCATCCACCACTCGCCGGCCGGCGTCTCCACCAGGTCGGCGTGCCCCGTCCCGACGATCGGGCGGCCGGAGCCGAGGTCTCGGTGGGTCAGCACCGGGTTGCGGGGGTTCCCCTCGTAGGGGCCGGTGACGCGGTCGGCCCGCGCGATCACCACCGCGTGGTCCAGTGCGGTGCCGCCCTCGGCCGTCAGCAGGTAGTACCGTCCGCCGATCCGGTAGAGGTGGGAGCCCTCCGACCAGATTGCGCCCTTCAGCGCCCCGTCCCAGATCACGTGCTCCTCGCCGACGAGGGAGAGGGACGCCGGGTCGAACTCGCGCAGCCAGATCTCGGTGTGCCCGTCGTACCGCCCGGTCGGCCGGGTCCCGGTGCACCAGGCGCGGCCGTCGTCGTCGAAGAACAGCGACGGGTCGATGCCGTCCCCGTCCAGCCGCACCGCCTCCGACCACGGCCCGGACGGGTCGTCGGCCGTCATCACGAAGTGGCCCGACCATTCCGGCCCGTCCACGAGGGTGCAGACCAGGTAGAAGGTGCCGTCGTGGTGCCGCAGCGTGGGCGCGTACAGGCCGCCCGACGCGGGGACGCCGTCCAGCGGCAGCTGCTCGGGCCGGTCGAGCACGTGCCCGATCGGCCGCCAGTGGACCAGGTCGCGGCTGTGGTGGATCGGCAGGCCGGGGAACCATTCGAACGTCGACGTCACGAGGTAGAAGTCGTCGCCGACGCGGCAGATCGACGGGTCGGGGTGGCAGCCGGGCAGCACGGGATTGCGGAACCGCTTCACAGCGGCGTCACCCGTACCGGGACGGTCAGGACGCGGTCCGGGCCCGGTTCGCGGACCGGGCCGTCCAGCGTGAACGAACCGCGCAGCGGCAGGTCGGCACTGGAACGCCCGACGGCGACCTCAATGACCCCGGGTTCGACGATGCGCCGCAGGTCAGGACCGGTGAAGGAAGTCCGGTCGGCGTGCAGCTCGAACTCGACGCGGGCCGCGTCGCCGGGCTCCAACCGGACCCGGGCGAACCCGGCGAGCCAGCGCTCCGGCCGCACCACCGACGCGACCGGGTCGGACAGGTAGAGCTGGACGACCTCCGTCCCCGCGCGTTCCCCGGCGTTGCGGACGACGGCGCCGACCCGGACCGTCCCGCCGGTGCCGGCGCGCTCGTCGACCTGCAGGTCGCTGTACTCGAACCGCGTCCAGGTCAGCCCATGCCCGAACGGGTACAGCGGCGCGGGGTCGACGGCGCTCCAGTCGTGCGGGCCGTCCATCGGTGAGCGCAGGTAGGGGATCGGCGGACCGGACGCGCGGCGCGGCACGCTGATCGGCAGCCGCCCGGACGGCTCGACCCGCCCGGACAGCACCCCGGCGACCGCCGCGCCGCCCTCCTCCCCGGGGAAGAACGCCTGGACGACCGCGGCGGCGCGGTCGGCGATGCCCTCCAGCGCGTAGGGCCGGCCGGTGAACAGCACGACGACGACCGGGGTGCCGGTGTCGAGCACCGCGCGGGCGAGGTCGGCCTGGCGGCCCGGCAGCGCGAGCGTCTCGACGTCGCTGCCCTCCCCGGACGTCCCGCGGCCGAACAGCCCGGCGCGGTCGCCGAGCGCGAGCACGCACACGTCCGCGTCCCGCGCGGCCTCGGCCGCGGCGGCGATGTCGGCGTCGCCGGCGGCCAGCACGTCCGCGCAGGCCTCCGCCCGCACGTCGGCGCCCTCCGCGCGCAGCGCCTCCACCAGGGTCGGGATCTCCACGCCGAGCGGCACGTCCGGATGGCTCCGGCCGACGTGGCTGGGGAAGGTGTAGGCGCCGAGCATCGCGAAGGGGTCGTCGGCCAGCGGCCCGACCACCGCGACGTGTGCGCCGGACGCCAGCGGGAGCACGCCGTCGTTCGCCAGCAGCACCACCGACTCCTCGGCGACGAGCCGTGTGAGCGTCCGGTGCGCCGGCGGATCGAGGTCTGGCGCCGCCTCGCCGGAGGTGGCGGGCGGCCCGTCCAGCAGCCCGAGCTCGGCCTTGAGAGTCAGGACGCGCTCGGCCGCGCGATCGAGCAGTCCCCCCGGGACGGCGCCGCGCCGGACCTCCTCGATCAGCGGCGCGCCGTAGCAGCGGACGGTCGGCAGCTCCATGTCCACCCCGGCGCGCAGCGCGACCGCGGCGGCCTCGCCCTGCGACGCGGCCACGCGGTGGCGGGTCTGCAGGAACGAGATCCCGAAGTAGTCGGCGACGACGACGCCGGTGAAGCCGAGTTCGTCGCGGAGCAGGCCGGTCAGCAGGCGCTCGTCGGCGGCGGCGGGCATGCCGTCCACGTCGGTGTAGGAGTGCATGACCGACCGGGCGCCGCCGTCGCGCAGCGCCATGACGAACGGTTCCACGACGACGTCGGCGAACTCGCGCGGGCCGATCGGCGCGGGCGCCATGTTCCGGCCGGCGCGGGACGCGGAGTAGCCGGCGAAGTGCTTGAGCGTCGCGACGACGCCGGACCGTTCCAGGCCCCGGACGTACGCGGTGCCGAGGACCCCGACGAGATACGGGTCCTCGCCGATGCACTCCTCCGTCCGCCCCCAGCGGGGGTCGCGGACGACGTCGAGCACCGGCGCGAGCCCCTGGTGGACGCCCGCCGCCCGCATCGCCGAGCCGATCGCCGAGGCCATCTCGGCGACCAGGCCGGGGTCGAACGTGGCACCCCACGCGGGCGGGCTCGGGAAGACCGTCGCGCCCCACGTCATGAAGCCGTTCAGGCACTCCTCGTGCGCGATCGCCGGGAGGCCGAACCGGTTGCCGGCGGCGACGCGGCGCTGCAGCTCGGCGAGCCGCGCCGCGCCCTCCGCCGCCGGGACGGGCGTGGTCCCGAACACGCGGGTCAGCTGCCCGAGGCCGCGGCCGAGCACCTCGTCCAGGTCCGGCGCCGTCTCCTGCGAGTCGTCCTCCATCGGAGCGACGGGGTCGCCCGGATCGGCGGGCATCGCCCAGAAGCCGGCGAGCTGCCCGGCCTTCTCCTCCGGCGTCATCCGGGCCAGCAGGTCGGCGACCCGCGCGGCGGCCGGCAGCCCGCGGTCCCGCCAGGGCTCGCGGGCCGCGCGCGCGGCCGGGACGGCTTCGGTCATCGTTCCTCCGTGTGGACCGGCGGGGCGGTGGACGCGCGGACGCGCAGGTCGGTGGCCAGCTCCACGCGCGGGGTCAGCGGCGGCCGACCGTCCAGCAGCTGGAGCAGGGTGCGGGCGGCGACGCGGCCCATCTCCTCCAGCGGCTGCCGGACGGTGGTCAGCGGCGGCGACAGCCACTCGCAGGTCGGCAGGTCGTCGAAGCCGACGACGCTGAGGTCCTCGGGGATGCGCAGGCCGGCGAGCCGGGCCGCCTGGTAGGCGCCCATGGCCTGCTCGTCGCTGCCCGCGAAGATCGCGGTCGGCGGTTCGGGCAGCTCCAGCAGTTCGCGGCTGCGGGCGAAGCCGCCCCGGTGGTGGAAGTCGCCGTAGCGGATCAGGTCCTTGTCGACCTCGATCCCGGCGCGCTCCAGCGCCGTCCGGTAGCCGTCCACGCGGGCCTGCGTGCACAGCATGTCGGCGGGCCCGCCGATCATCCCGATGCGGCGGTGGCCGAGCCCGATCAGGTGCTCGGTGGCCGCGAGCCCGCCCGCCCAGTTGGTGGCGCCGACGCTGGCGATGTCGGTGTCCGGCAGGTTCACCGGGTCGACCAGCACCAGCCCGACGCCGGCCTTCTCCAGCTGGGCGCGCTGGCGGTGCGTCATCCGCGACGTCACCAGGATGACCCCGTCGCTGTGGTGCAGCGCCGGAAGGTTCTGCCAGCTCGGCGGGCGGGCGTCGTCGTCGCGGACGAGCGAGACCACGACCCCGGTGCCGTGCTCGGCGCACTCGGCCTCCACGCCGCGCAGGATCTCCACCGCCCAGGGGCTGTCCAGCCCGGCGAGCACCAGGTCGATCAGCCCGGACCGGCGGGTGCGCCGGGCGACGCCGCCGGGGCCCGGGTAGTGGTGGGTGCGCAGCAGCGCCTCCACCCGCTCGCGGGTCGCGGCGGCGACGTCGGTCCGGCCGTTGAGGACCTTGGACACCGTGGCGGGGGAGACCCCCGCCTCGGCGGCGATGAGGGCCAGCGTCGGCCGGGACGGCGGATCGGGCATCGCGTCGGTGGTGCGCACGGGCACGTTTCTCTCCTCCCCGAGGAAACGATTGCGAACAGTATCGCAATGTTTCGCTCTCTCCTAGTCCGCATGGCAGGAACTCTGACGCGCTGAATGTGGCCAACTGCTCGCGAGGTCTTGACCGGACGGGAGTGCGTTCTTAGAGTTCCACGGCAACGGAGCCTCGAAGAGTTTCGAAATGTTTCGAGCGGATCGCCCTCCGCTCCGGCCGCCGCCCACCCCCCATCCAGGAGACCACCATGGGCATCCCAGACCTGTCGCGCCGCTCGTTCCTCACCGCGGTCTCCGCGGGGGCGGCGGCGGTCGCCGCCGCGCCGCTGCTCGCCGCCTGCGGCGGGGGCGACTCCGGATCGGGCGGCAAGGTCACCATCGAATGGATGGACATCGCCACCACCGAGCCGTCCAAGACGATCTACCCGAAGATCGCCAAGGCCTACGAGGCCGCGCACCCGAACGTCTCGATCAAGCTCACCAACCTGGAGAACGAGGCGTTCAAGTCGAAGATGACCGCGCTGACCGCCTCGGGGAAGCTGCCCGACATCTTCGTGACCTGGGGCGGCGGCGTGCTCAAGCAGCAGATCGACGCCGGCCTGGTCAAGGACCTCACCTCGGACGCCTCCGGCCTGCTGAACACCGTCACCCCGGTGTCGCTGAAGGCCTACCAGTTCGACGGGAAGACCTACGCCGTCCCGTACGACATGGGCATGGTCGGGTTCTGGTACAACAAGCGGCACTTCGAGAAGGCCGGGATCAAGGCGCCTCCCAAGACCTGGGCGGAGTTCCTGGACGACGTCCGCAAGCTCAAGTCCGCCGGCATCACCCCCATCGCGCTCGGCGGCAAGGACAAGTGGCCCGGCATGTACTACTGGGCGTACCTCGCGATGCGCATCGGCGGCATGCCCGCCATGGAGCAGGCCGCCAAGACCAACGACTTCGGCGGGCCCGCGTTCGTCGGCGCCGGGCAGCACCTCAAGGAGCTCGTCGACCTGCAGCCGTTCCAGCCGGGCTTCCAGAACGCCGGGTTCGAGACCCCCGGCGGGGAGGCCGCGACCGTCGGCGCCGGCAAGGCCGCCATGGAGCTGATGGGGCAGTGGGCGCCGGCGGTGGAGAAGGACGCCTCCGGGAAGGGCATCGGCGACGACCAGGGCTGGTTCCCGTTCCCGGCCGTCGACGGCGGGCAGGGCGCCGCCACCGACGTGTTCGGCGGCGGCAACGGGCACTCGCTGAGCAAGGACGCCCCCAAGGAGGCCGCGGACTTCCTCGCCTTCCTCCTCAACAAGGAGAACGAGCGGGAACTCGTCTCCTCCGGCGCGTTCATGCCGGTGGTCAAGGGCGCCGAGAGCACGCTGACCGACCCCAACCGCAAGCAGGTCGCCGAGGCGCTCGGCACCTCCACCGGATTCCAGCTCTACCTCGACCAGGCGTTCCCACCCGCCGTCGGCCAGCAGGTCAACGACAGCGTCGCCGCGCTCATCGGCGGCAAGCAGACGCCCGAGCAGGTCGCGCAGCAGGTGACCAAGGCGGCCAAGAGCCAATGACGGGACCCGGCACCCTGTCCGTCACCACCGGCGACCGGCCGCGGCGCGCCGCGCGGGACCCTCGGGCGGTGCGCCGCCCGAGGGCGCCGCTCGGGCGGCGGCTGCGCGGCTGGACGGCCAGCACCTGGTTCCTGCTGCCGGCCCTGCTGCTGTTCTTCCTGTTCGTCCTGGTCCCGATCGTCCTCGCGCTCTACACGAGCTTCTTCAAGTGGGGCGGCTTCGGCCGGCCGGAGGACTTCGTCGGCCTGGACAACTACCGCAAGCTGTCCGGCGACCCGGTGTTCCGCGGCGACCTGTGGCGCGGCCTGGTGCTGGTCGTGCTGTCGCTCGCCGTCCAGTTGCCGATCGCGCTCGGCACCGCCGTCCTGCTGAACCAGCGGATGCGGGCCCGCGCGGTGTACCGGGCGGTCTTCTTCGCGCCCTACATTCTGTCCGAGGTGATCGCCGGCGTGCTGTTCGGCATCATCTTCCTGCCGGGCAGCGGGCTCGCCGACAAGGTCGTCGGGGGCCTGCCGCTGGTCGGCGGCCTCGCCGGCAAGTGGTTCTCCGACCCCGGCACCGCGCTGCCGACCCTGTTCGCCGTCATGACCTGGAAGTACTTCGGCTTCCACATGATGATCTACCTCGCCGGGCTGCAGGGCGTCCCGTCCGAGGTCCTGGAGGCCGCCTCGATCGACGGGGCCGGGCCGTGGCGGCGGTTCCGCGCCGTCACGCTGCCGCTGCTCGCCCCGACCCTGCGGATCAGCGTGTTCCTGTCCGTCATCGGCTCGATCCAGCTGTTCGACCTCGTGTGGGTCACCACCACCGGCGGGCCGACCAATTCCACGGAGACGATGGCCGTCACCATGTTCCAGTTCGGCTTCAAGCGCTACCAGATGGGCTACGCGAGCGCGATCAGCGTGGCGATGTTCCTCATCAGCATGGTCTTCTCCCTTCTGTACCAGCGTTACGCGCTGCGCCGCGACCTGCAGGGCGCGGTCACCTCCGCGGGAGGCCGGCGATGAGGGCGGGCGCCGCACGGGGCCTGTCCCGGCACGCGCTGGTGTGGATCATCGGCTCCTTCATCGTCGTCCCCCTGCTGTACGCCGTCGTCTCCGGGTTCAAGACCACCGGCGACCTCACCACGGACCCGGTCGGCCTTCCCCACCCGTGGAAGGTGTCGAACTACACCGGCATCCTGACCTCCGGCACGTTCTGGCAGCAGATCGGCAACAGCGTGCTGATCGCGGTCGCCACGACGCTGATCACCGTGGCGGCCGCCGCCCTCGCCGCGTTCGCGTTCGCCCGCTACGCCTTCCGCGGACGGGAGTTCTTCTTCACGCTCTTCGCGATGGGCCTGATGTTCCCGCCGGCGGTGGCGGTGCTGCCGCTGTTCGTCCTGCTGCGCTCGTTCGGGCTGCTCGACAACCCGTTCGGCGTGATCCTGCCGCAGGCCGCGTTCGCGCTGCCCATGACGCTGATCATCCTGCGGTCCTTCTTCCGGACGATCCCCGCCGAGCTGGAGGAGGCCGCCGTCATGGACGGCTGCGGCCGGTTCGGGTTCTTCTGGCGCATCCTGCTGCCGATGGCGCGGCCCGCCCTCGGCACCGTGTCGGTCCTCGCCATCGTGACGAGCTGGAACAACTTCCTCCTCCCGCTGCTCGTGCTCGGCGACCCGAAATGGCAGACGATCCCCGTCGGCATCCAGCAGTTCCAGGGGCAGTACTCGACGAACTACGCGCTGGTCATCGCCTACATCGTGCTGGCGATGATCCCCGCCATCGCGTTCTACTCGGTGGCGGAACGGCAGCTGATCGGCGGCCTGACCGCCGGTGCGACGAAGGGATGACCGCTCACCCCGCGAACGTCGTCAGCGCCTTGACGAACAGGTCCGGATCGGCCGTCATCGCCATGTGCCCCTGCCCCGGCAGCTCCACGACCTCGGCGCCGGTGAGGACGCGGGCCAGCGCGTCCGCCGTCGGCCGCTGGTACGGCGGGCTCGCCTCCCCGACCAGCAGCCGGACGGGCACCCGGATCGGCGCGAACCGCGCGCAGTCCTCGATCCGCGGCACGCTCTCGCTCTCCCGGACGAGCGGCGGCGCGTTGCCCAGGTGCGCCGCCCAGAACCGGCGGGCTCCGCGCAGCGCGTCCACCTGACGCTGCGACAGGCCGATCACGTCGCGGAACACCGTCTCCAGGAGCCGGTCGTAGTCCTCCACGCCTGCGAGCCCGCGGAGCCGCTCCAGCAGTTCGGGGGAGGCGGCCTCGCGCCAGGGCGTCGTGATCGGCGGCTCGTACAGCACGAGCCGCCCGATCGCGTCCGTGGCGACGGCCGCGTAGAGGGAGCACACCGCGCCGTAGGAGTGGCCGACGAGGAAGACGTCCCGCCCGGCCGCCTCGACGACCGCGGCGATGTCCTCGCCCTCGCGCTCGACGGCGTACGGGCCGCCCTCCCGGGCGCTGTGGCCCCGTCCCCGGCGGTCCATCACGTGCACCGTGAAGTGCTCGGCGAGCCGCGGCAGCACCGGCGCCCAGCACCGGCGGTCGACGGCCGCGCCGTGCACGAGCACCATCGGCGGTCCGTCGCCGATCGTCTCGTAGCCGACGACCGTCCCGTCCCTGGACTCGGCGTACCCGACCTCGGTCACGCGGGGAGCGTACCGGCCCAGGTCCGGGACGGGTATGCGAACATATGTTCGTGTCCGGCGCCGCCACGATCCTGCACGCCGACCTGGACGCCTTCTACGCGTCGGTCGAGCAGCGCGACGATCCCGCATTGCGCGGGCGTCCGGTCATCGTCGGCGGCGGTGTGGTGCTGGCGGCCAGCTACGAGGCCAAGGCGCACGGTGTCCGCACCGCGATGAGCGGCGGCCAGGCGCGGCGGCTGTGCCCGGGCGCCGTGGTCGTCCCGCCCCGGATGGACGCCTACGCCGCGGCCAGCAAGGCGGTGTTCGCGCTGTTCCGCGCCACCACGCCGCTCGTCGAGGGCCTGTCGATCGACGAGGCGTTCCTCGACGTGGACGGCCTGCGCCGGATCTCCGGGACGCCCGCCGGGATCGCGGCGCGGCTGCGGCGCCGGGTGGCCGAGGAGGTCGGGCTGCCGATCACCATCGGCGTGGCCCGCACGAAGTTCCTGGCGAAGGTGGCCAGCGGCGTCGCCAAGCCCGACGGGCTCCTCGTGGTCCCGCCGGACGGCGAGCTGGAGTTCCTGCGCCCGCTGCCGGTGCGGCGGCTGTGGGGCGTGGGGCCGGCGACCGCCGCCAAGCTCGCCGGGTACGGTGTGGCCACGGTCGGCCAGGTCGCCGACATGCCGGAGGCGGCGCTGGTGGCGCTGCTCGGCCCCGGCGCCGGGCGCCACCTGCACGCGCTGGCCCGCAACCGGGACCCGCGGCCCGTCCGCACCGGCGTCCGGCGCCGCTCGATGGGCGCCCAGCGCGCGCTCGGCCGGCGGCACCGGACACCCGAGGAGCTGGACGCAATGCTGGTCGGCCTGCTGGACCGGCTCGCCGGGCGGCTGCGCGGCGCGAACCGGGTGTGCCGGACGGTCACGCTGCGGCTCCGGTTCGGCGACTACGCCCGCGCGACCCGCTCGCACACGCTGCCGCAGGCCACGGCCGAGACGGCGGTGCTGCTGGACGCGGCGCGCGTGTTCCTCGGCGCCGCCGCCCCGCTGGTCGCCGAGCGCGGGCTGACGCTGATCGGGGTGTCGCTGGGCTCCTTGCACGACGACCGGGCCGTCCAGCTCGCGCTGCCGTTCGACGCGGGCCTCGCCGCGGACGCCGCCGTCGACGGCGTCCGCGGCCGGTTCGGGTCGTCCGCGATCACCCGGGCCGTGCTGCTGGGCCGCGACCCCGGCATCGCGGTCCCGACGCTGCCCGACGAGCCGCCGGACTAGCGGAAGTCGCCGGCGTGATCGCGGGCCCATGCGGCGAACGTGCGCGCCGCCCGCCCGGTGACCCGCTGGACGTCCCCGGTGACGGGCGGCGGCGCGTCGACGGCCGCGACCGCATGCCGGATCAGCGCCTCGGCGACCTCCGGCGGCCCCCAGCGCGCGAGGTCGCGGCGGTGCTCGTCCAGGTCCTGCCGATCGACGGCGACCGGGCGGCCGATCGCGTCGCCGATCAGCTCCGCCTGCCGCCGGCGGGTCAGCCGCTCCGGCCCGGTGAGCACGGGCGCCGTCCCTTCGTGCCCCGGCTCGGTCAGCGCGCACAAGGCGACCGCGGCGATGTCGGCCTCGTGGATCGGCGCTCCCCACGACTCCGGGAACGGGTCGCGGACCGTGCCGGTCGCGCGGATCGCGTCCGCCCATTGCAGCGCGTTCGTCGCGAAGCCGCCGGGGCGCAGGAACGTCCAGGCGATGCCGGAGTGGGCGAGTGTCTCCTCGGCCTCGCCGTGCAGCCGGGCGATCGGGTCCGTCGACGAGGCGTCGGCGCCCGCCGCCGACAGCAGCACGATGTGCTCGACGCCGGCCGCGCGCGCCCGCTCGGCGAAGCCGCCGAGACCCTGCCGTTCGGCGTAGAGGAAGACGCAGCCGGCACCGTCGAGGGCCGGGCCGAGCGTGCCCGGGTCGGCGAGGTCGGCGCGGAGGACCTCGACGGTGTCGGGGAGATGCGCCGCGGCGGGGTCGCGGCCGGCCGCGCGGACGGGAAGGCCGGCGGCGAGGAGCTGCCGGACGAGGCTGCGCGCGATGTTGCCGCGCGCTCCGGTGACCAAGATCGTCATGCCTCCAGGCTGGTGCCGCGCCGCCTCGGGCGGGTAGGCACGGCCGGGCCTGGGACCGGCGGTACCACCCCGATTGGCGGCATCATGACAGGGATGGACAGGGTGGGGATGGACAGGCGAGAGCTGGCCGGCTTCCTGCGCAGCCGGCGCGACCGGGTCCGGCCGGACGAGGCGGGCTTCGCCGCGGGCGGCCGCCGCCAGACGCCCGGGCTGCGCCGCGAGGAGGTCGCGCTGCTGGCCGGCATCTCGGTGGACTACTACATCCGGATGGAGCAGGGGCGCGGGCCGAGGCCGTCCGCGCAGGTGCTCGCCGCGCTCGGCCGCGCGCTCCGGCTGACCGGCGACGAGACCGGCTACCTGCTCGGCTTCGCCGCGCCGCCGCCCGCGCCCGCCCCGGCGGACGTCCCCGCCAACGTGCTGCGGCTGCTCGACCGTCTGGACGGCGTCCCGGCGATGGTGATCAACGCCTGCTACGACGTGCTGGCGTGGAACCGGATGCTGACCGCGCTGATCGGCGATCTGGGGCAGGCGCCGCCGGAACGGCGCAACACGCTGCGCTGGCTGTTCCGCGGGCCGCTGGAGGGCGCCAAGCTCGAGCTGGCCCGCAGATGCGTCGCCGACCTGCGGGCGAGCGGCCGCTATCCCGGCGATCCGGCCGTGCGCGCGATCGTCGCCGAGCTGTCCGCCGCGAGCCCGGAGTTCGCCGGGATGTGGGCCGCCCGCGAGATCGAGGTGCAGCGGACGATCACCAAGCGCGCCGTCCATCCGGTCGCCGGCGAGCTCGAACTCGACTGCGAGATCCTGCCGGTCCCCGGCGGCGAGCACCGGGTCGTCCTGTATACGGCGGCGCCGGGCAGCGCGTCGGATCGGGGGCTTCAGAAGCTCCGGGGCACCTGAATCCGGCGTGCCGCGGCCCGTGCCGCCAGGCGCCCGATCGCGGGGACCTCCAGCGGCAGCAGCGAGGGGAGCGGGTGGACGCGGCGGCGCTCGCCGCGCTCGATCGCCCGCACGACCGCCCGCGCGGCGGACTCGGGGGAGACCGGCGGGAGCGTGCGCACCGGCCGGCCGCGCCAGGGGAGCAGGCCGACGTCGCGGGCATCGGTGTCGGTGGCGCCCGGGACGTACTCCAGGACGGTGACGTCGGTGCCGCGCAGCTCGTTGCGCATCGTGCGGGTGGCGTGCGCGAGCGCGACCTTCGCCGAGCCGTAGTGGCCGAGCATCGGGACCGGCAGCGCCTGCAGCGTGGACGTGACGTTGACGATCACACCGCCGCCGCGCATCCCGGGCAGCAGCGCGCGGGCCAGTGCGAGCGGCGACCAGAAGTTCGTCTCGAACAGCGCCCGCGCGTCGGCGCCGTCGCCCAGCTCGGCCTGAGCCGCGACGAGCCCCGCGCCCGCGTTGCTGATCAGCACGCGCACGCCGCCCAGCGCCCGCACCGCCGCGCCGGCCAGCGCGGCGGCGGCGCCCGGGTGCGACAGGTCGGCCTCGATCACGTGCGGGCGCGTTCCGCCGCGCGCCGCGATCCGGTCGGCCACGTCGTCCAGCGCGTCTCTCCGGCGTGCCGCGATCGCCAGTCGCGCGCCGCGTCCGGCCAGCGCGAACGCCAAGGCGCGGCCGATCCCGCTGGACGCGCCTGTGAGCAGGACCGGTGCGTCCGCCAGCTCGATCCGGGCCATCATCGCCTCCCGATATTGACTGATTATCAATCAGTTCGAGAGGCTAGACTCGCCGCGACCGCACGTCAATCCGAGGGAGCCGCCGATGCCCCGGCCCGACCGCCGGCAGATGCTGGTCGACGCCGCCGCCGAGCTGTTCGCCGGCCGCGCCTACGACGAGGTCACCACGACCGAGATCGCGCGGCGGGCGGGCGTCGCCTACGGGCTGATCGCGCACCACTTCGGCAACAAGCGCGGCCTGTACCTCGCGACGATCCGCGCCGCCGCCGACCGGCTGCGGGTCGTCCACGAGGCGGAGCCGCAAGGCGCGACGCCGGGGGAGCAGCTGCGCGACGCCCTCGACCGGCACATCGCCTTCATGGAGGCCAACGCCTCCGGCTTCCTGGCGGTGATGCGCGGCGGCAACGGCTCCGACCCGGAGGTCCGCGCGATCGTGGAGGACCTGCGCTGGCAGGGCGCGCAGCGGCTGCTGGACGCGCTCGGCGTGCCCGATCCGGCCCGTCCGGTGCTGCGCACCACGATGCGCGGCTGGGTCGGTTACCTGGACGAGGTCGTCATCGACCACCTGCGGCACCGCGACGTCCCGCGCGGCCGGCGGGCGGCCCTCGCCGCGGCGACCCTGGCCGCCGCCCTGCGCGCCGCGCGCGCGGCCGACCCGGACATCGGCCTCGACGCCGAGGTGATCGACCTGCTCGGCGCATGACCCGTTGACGCAACCAGATGGTTGCCATAATATGGCAACCGTTGAGTTGCTATATGGAGGTCGCCATGGGGTTCCCCGATCGGATCGAACGGACCGTGGAGCTCGCCGCCCCGCCGGGGAAGGTGTGGGCGGCGCTCACCACGGCCGAGGGGCTGGCCGCCTGGTTCGGCGAGGAGGCCGCCATCGACCTGCGCCCGGGCGGCGCGGCCTGGATGGGCTGGAGCGACGGGTCCGCCGTCGCCATGCGCGTCGAACGGATCGAGGAGCCGCGGGTGTTCGGCTTCACCTGGCAGCTCAAGGGACTGCCCGAGGACGACCCGCGCCGCACCTACGTCGAGTTCACCCTCGAACCGTCCGGCGCGGGCACGCGGCTGCACGTGGTGGAGACCGGTTTCGCCCAGCTCCCCGAGGACGTCCACCAGGAGGAGTACGACGCGCACGTCGGCGGATGGGCGGCGGAACTGGGCGAACTCGCCGGGCACCTCGATGCGGCCTGACCTCGAGGCGACCGCCGAGCGGGTCTTCGCCGCGCTGGCCGACCCGTCCCGGCGCTCCATCCTGGCGACGCTCGCCGCGGACGGGCCGGCCACCGCCACCGACCTGGCCGCCCGGCTGCCGATCACACGGCAGGCGATCGCCAAGCACCTCGCCCTGCTCACCGGGGCGGGCCTGGTGACGGCCGAACCGGGGGAGCGGCGCCGGGTGCGCTACCGGGTGCGCACCGCGCCGATGCGGGTGGCGCAGCAGTTCCTGAACGTGCTGGCCGGTGACTGGGACGACCGGCTCGACGCGCTCAAGGACCACCTCGAGCAATGACCCGGACACCACATACGGCCGGCGGACGCCGGCACACGGAGGGGATCATGAACGACAGGACGAACACGACGGCGGCCGCCGAGGCGCTGCCCAGGATCGTCGACCGGGCCACCTGGCAGGCCGAGCGGGACGCGCTGCTGGTGCGGGAGAAGGCGCACACCCACGAGGGCGACGCGATCGCGGCGGCGCGCCGGCGGCTGCCGATGGTGGAGGTGGACGCCGCCACCCCGCTGACCGGCCCGGACGGGCCCGTCCCGCTGCTGGAGACGTTCGAGGGCCGGCGGCAGCTGATCGCCTACCACCACATGTGGCACGACGGCCACCCCGCCGCCGAGCAGTGCGAGGGATGCACGTTCTTCAACTCGCAGGTGCGGGAGCTGTCCTACCTGCACGCCCGCGACGTCACCTACGCCACCTTCTGCAAGGGCCCGTACGAGGCCAGCGTCCGCTACCGCGACTTCATGGGCTGGGACGTGCCCTGGTACTCGGCACGGGAGTCCATCGACGCCCTGCACGCGGACCGGAGCAGCTTCGGGTTGGCGTGCTACGTGCGGGACGGCGACCGGGTGTTCGAGACGTACTGGACCACCGGCCGCGGCGTCGAGCCGATGGCCCCGACCTGCGGGCTGCTCGACATGACCGTGTACGGGAGGCGGGAGGGCTGGGAGGACTCGCCCGCCGGATGGCCCCGCCCGTGGGAGAGCGACAGCGACAACTGGCGTACCGGCGGGCGTCCGACCGCGCAGCTGTCCCGGCTCGAAGCCGGGCGCTCCGACGATCTCGGCGGCGCCCGGCCCTGAACGAGGCCCAGCCCGTCGTCCCGTCCACGGTGCCGAGGGTGAGGAGAACCGGGTGAGCGGGTTCAGGCCCGGATGCGGTGCGTCCCGGCGCGAGCACGGCGCGTCCCATGAGACGATCGTTCTCCCCGGGACGAAGCGGAGACTGCGATGGCCGAGGAGAGGTGGTCCCCCGCCGGCGTCGACCTGACCACGCCCAACACGGCGCGGATCTACGACTACCTGCTCGGCGGCAAGGACAACTACGCCGCCGACCGCGAGGTCGCCGAGCAGCTGCTGGCCGTCATCCCGGAGGCGCGGACGGCGGCCAGGGAGAACCACGCGTTCGTCGGCCGAGCGGTCCGGCACCTCGCCGGGCGGGGCGTGCGGCAGTTCATCGACGTCGGCAGCAAGCTGCCGGCGGCCGGCAACGTGCACGAGGTCGCGGCCGAGGTCGCCCCGGACGCGACCGTCGTGTTCGCCGACGGCGACCCCGTCGTCCTGGTGCACGCCCGGGCGCTGCTGGCCGGCACTGAGCGGACGACGGTCGTGCAGTGCGACCTCACGCACCCCGAGACCCTCGCGGACGATCCGACCGTCCGCGAGCACATCGACTTCTCCGAACCGGTCGCGATCGTGCTCGACCGGGTCCTGCACTTCATCCGCGACACCGCCGCGGCGACGGAGACCGTCCGGCGGCTGCACGAGGCGCTGCCGCCCGGCGGGCACCTGGTGTTCACCCACATCACCCACGAGCCCCAGCCGGAGTCCAGCAAGGACGTGACCGAGGTGTTCAAGCCGACCTGGCACTTCTGGGGCCGGACCCGGGCCGAGGTGGAGGCCCTCGTCGCGCCGTTCGAGCTGCTCGACCCCGGCCTGACCTACACCCCGCTGTGGCGGCCCGAGCCCGGCGCGGCGATCGCGCATCCGGAGCGGACGTTCACGCTCGCGGGCGTCGGCCGCCGCGTCTGACCGACCGTCAGCCGGCGAACGCAGGTGAGGGCAGGCCCTGCCCCGCGTCGGGGACGACGAACAGGGATCCGCCGTGGGGATCGTCCTTCGGCGCGCCCACGGTCGCCGTCGTGATGTAGAGGTCGCGGAGGTCCGGGCCGCCGAACGCGCAGGCGGTGGTCTGCGCGGCGGGCACCTCGACGGTGCGGTCGAGGTCGCCGCCAGGGGTGTAGCAGAGGACGCGGCCGCCGCCCCACAGGGCGACCCAGATCCGGCCGTCGGCGTCGGTGGCCAGCCCGTCGGGCTGCCCCGGAACGGAGACGAACGCGCGCCGGCGGGTGGCGCCCTCTTCGGGGCGGAAGTCGAAGACGTCGATGCGGCGCGTGGGCGTGTCCACGTAATACATCAGGCGCCCGTTGGGGCTCCAGGCGATCCCGTTGCTGACCGTCACGTCGTCCAGCACCGTGGCCGTCTCGCCGCCCGGGCGGACGCGGCGCAGCCGGCCGCCTCCCGGCGCCTCGTCGTAGCGCATCGTCCCGGCCCAGAGCGCCCCGTCCGGGCCGACGCCGGCGTCGTTGCCGCGGCAGCCGGGGACGGGGTGCTCGGCGAGCCAGCGGAAGGCGCCGTCGGCGTCGTAGAGCCCGACGCCGTCGCGGAGGTTGACGACCAGGCCGCCGCCCGCCCGGGGCCTGGCCGCGCCCACGTGCTGGGCCGTGTGGCGGACGGTGTCGGCGCCGGTGGCCGGATCGTAGGCGTGCACCTCGTTGCCGAGGATGTCGACCCAGAGCAGCACGCCGGCGGCGGCGTGCCAGTTGGGTCCCTCACCGAGCCGGACGCGGGAGGGCAGGGCGATCTCGATGCGGTGTTCCATGGGGTTCCTCGGTCGGCCCGGACGGCCGGGAGCGGGCACCGGCATCGCACCGCCGGTGCCCGCTCCCGGCCGGGGGTCAGGACGTGGAGAAGGAGTAGACGCTGGTGGAGTCGTAAGTCTGGCCGGGCCGCAGCGTGGTGCTCGGGAACTGCGGCTTGTTGGGCGAGTCGGGGAAGTGCTGGGTCTCCATGGCGAACCCGTCGCCCTGCCGGTACATCTTCCCGCCGGTGCCGACGAGCCGGCCGTCGAGGAAGTTGCCGGAGTAGAACTGCAGGCCGGGCTGGTCGGTGCGGACCTCCATCACCCGGCCGCTGGCCGGCTCGGTGACGCGGGCGGCGAGCTTCATGCCGGTGCCGTCGAGCACGAAGTTGTGGTCGTAGCCGCGCCCGTACACCATCTGCTGGTTGCCGTCGCGGATGCGTTCGCCGATGGTGTGCGGGCGGGTGAAGTCCAGCGGCGTGCCGCGCACCGCGGCCAGCTGCCCGGTCGGGATGAGGGTGGAGTCGACCGGCGTGTAGCGGGACGCGTTGATCTGCACCCTGTGGTCGTAGACCTCGCCGGACCCCTCACCGGCCAGGTTGAAGTAGGTGTGGTTGGTCAGGTTCACTACGGTCGGCTTGTCGGTGGTGGCCTGGTAGCGGATCCGCAGGTCGTTCTTGCGCGTGACCGTGTAGGTGACGGTGGTGCGGAGAGCGCCGGGGTAGCCCTCCTCGCCGTCCGGGCTGACGTACGACAGCCGCAGCGACGCCCCGTCCTCGCTCTTGACCGGCTGGGCCGTCCACACCCGCTTGTCGAAGCCGGTCGTGCCGCCGTGCAGGCTGTTGTTCCCGTCGTTGGCGGGGACCTTGTACGTCTTGCCGTCCAGGGTGAACTGGGCGCCGCCGATCCGGTTGCCGTAGCGCCCGATCAGCGCCCCGAAGTAGGGGTTCTCGTCCTTGTAGGTGTCGCTGAGGTAGCCGTCCAGCGTGCCGAACCCGAGCGCGACGTCGCCGGAGCGGCCGTGCCGGTCGGGGACGTCGAGGGACTGGACGATGCCGCCGTAGGTGAGGATGCGGACCTTCATCCCGTGGCCGCTGCCGAGCGTGTACCGGTCGATCTTCGTGCCGTCCGGCAGCGCGCCGAACGGCTCCTTGGCGATGGTGGGCCCGGACGACGCGGGCCCGGACGACGCGGCGGTGGCCGGGACGGCGAGCAGGCCGCCCGCGAGCAGTGCGGCGGTGGCCAGCGGGATGGTGAGGGGTGGGACGCGCTTCATCGGTGTTCCTCTCGCATGGGGGGAGGGAGGAGACGGACTTGCGTGTTCTTGTTGGGTGAGGGGGACCGGCGGATCGCCGCCGGCCCCCCTCGATATGCGGCCGGACAAGTGGTGGCGCGCCGCCGGGTCAGCGCAGCAGCGGCGAGCCGGCCCGCCGCTTGGTCCAGACGTCGAACGCGACGGCGGCCAGCAGGACCAGGCCCTTGACGAGCATCACCCGCTCGCTCGGGGCGCCCATCAGCGACATGCCGTTGTTGATCACGCCCATGATCAGGCCGCCGGTGATGGCGCCGACCACCTTGCCGACGCCGCCCTGCACCGCGGCGCCGCCGATGAACGCCGCGGCGATCGCGTCCAGCTCGAACGTGTTGCCCGCGGTGGGCCCGGCCTGGTTGAGCCGGCCGGCGAAGATGATCCCGGCCAGCGCCGACAGCACGCCCATGTTGACGAACAGCCAGAACACCACCGACTTGGCCCGCACGCCGGACAGCACGGCCGCCTGAAGGTTGCCGCCGACGGCGTACACGTGCCGGCCGAACACCGACCGGCCGGTCAGCAGCGAGTACGCCAGCACCAGCACCGCCAGCAGCACCAGCACCCACGGCAGGTTGTGGAACCGGGCCAGCTGCACGGTCACCGCCATGATCAGCGCACCGGCCGCGACGATCTTCAGCAGGAACACCGGCACCGGGTCGACGGTCTGCCCGTAGCCCAGCCGCGTCGCGCGGGTGCGCCACCGCGAGACCGCGAGCCCCGCGACGGCCACGATCCCGACGAGCAGGCTGAACAGGTCCGCGCCGCCCAGCGGGCCGAGCCCGATGTTGCCGAAGTAGCCGGAGGTGAACCCGTTCGACAGCGTGCGGACCTGGTCGGGGAACGGCCCGAGGCCCTGGTTGCCGAGCACCGTCATGGTCAGCGCGCGGAACAGCAGCATCCCGGCGAGCGTCACGATGAACGACGGGATGCCGAAGAAGGCCGTCCAGTACCCCTGCCACGCACCGATCGCGGCGCCCGCGACCAGCGTCAGCAGCAGGGCGAGCGGCCAGGCGACATGGTGGTTGACCATCAGCCAGGCGGCGATGGCGCCGGTGACGCCGACCAGCGAGCCCACCGACAGGTCGATGTGCCCGGAGATGATGATGAGGATCATCCCGATCGCCAGGATCAGGATGTAGGAGTTCTGCACGATGATGTTGGAGATGTTCTGCGGCTGCAGCAGATCACCCCCGGTCAGCACCGCGAACAGCACGACGATCAGCGCGAACGCGATGTAGATGCCGCTCTGCCGCACGTTGATCGTCAGCCGTGCCCGGCCGGGCGCCGCCCGCGGTGCGGGCGCGGTGCCGGCGGTGGCCGCGGTGTCGGTCCCGGCGGGTGCGGTCCGGCTCATCCGACCTGCTCCCTTCCCATGGTCATGTAGGTCATGAGGCGCTCCTGGGTGGCCTCGGCGCGCGGCACCTCGCCGGTGATCCGGCCGGCCGCCATCGTGTAGATCCGGTCGCACATGCCGAGCAGCTCGGGCAGCTCCGAGGAGATCAGCAGGATCGCCCGGCCCTCGGCCGCGAGCCGGTTGATGATCGTGTAGATCTCGTACTTGGCGCCGACGTCGATGCCGCGGGTCGGCTCGTCCAGGATCAGCACGTCCGGATCGGTGAAGATCCACTTGGACAGGACGACCTTCTGCTGGTTGCCGCCGCTCAGCTGCCCGGTCGCGGCCAGCACGCTCGGCGCCTTGATGTTCATCCCGCCGCGGAACTCCTCGGCGACCTTGTACTCCTCGAACTCGTTGACCCACCCGGCCCTGGCCAGCTTCCCGATCCGGGCGGCCGACACGTTCCTCTTGATGTCCTGGATGAGGTTGAGGCCGTAGCGCTTGCGGTCCTCGGTGGCGTAGGCGATGCGGTGCCGGATCGCGTCCCGCACGGTGCGCAGCTGCACGGGCTCGCCGTCCTTGTAGACGCGGCCGGAGATGTCCACCCCGTAGGACCGCCCGAACACGCTCATCGCCAGCTCGGTGCGGCCCGCGCCCATCAGCCCGGCCAGCCCCACGATCTCGCCGCGCCGCAGCGCCAGGGCGGCCCCCGACACCACCGCCCGGTCGCGCTGCGCCGGGCTGTGCACGGTCCAGTCCTCGATCCGCAGCACCTCCTCGCCGATCTCCGGCTCGCGCGGCGGGAAGCGGTGCTCCAGGTCCCGGCCGACCATCCCGGAGATGACGCGGTCCTCGGTGACCCCGCCGCCGGACGCGTCGAGCGTCTCGATCATCCGGCCGTCCCGCAGCACGCTGACGGTGTCGGCGATCGCCAGCACCTCGTTCAGCTTGTGCGAGATGATCACGCAGGTGATGCCGTCGTCGCGGAGCCCGCGCATCAGGTTCAGCAGGTGCGCGGAGTCCTCGTCGTTGAGCGCGGCGGTCGGCTCGTCCAGGATCAGCAGCCGCACCCGCTTGGACAGCGCCTTGGCGATCTCCACCAGCTGCTGCTTGCCGACGCCGAGGTCGGCGATCGGGGTCACCGGGTTCTCCGGCAGCCCGACCCGCTCCAGCAGCCCGCCCGCCTCGTGGTTGGTGCGGTTCCAGTCGACCAGGCCGCGCAGCCCGAGGAACCCGCGCGCCGCCCGCTCGTTGCCGAGGAAGATGTTCTCGGCGATCGACAGCTGCGGGCACAGCGCCAGCTCCTGGTGGATGATGACGATGCCGCGCTCCTCGCTGTCGCGGATGCCGGAGAACCGGCACGGCTCGCCGTCGAAGAGGATCTCCCCGTCGTACGAGCCGTGCGGGTAGACCCCGGACAGCACCTTCATCAGCGTCGACTTGCCCGCGCCGTTCTCGCCGCAGATCGCGTGGATCTCGCCCCGGCGGACGGTCAGGTCGACCTCCGCCAGCGCGTTCACGCCGGGGAACGTCTTGGTGATCCCGCGCATCCGCAGGATGTCGTCGCGTTCCGCGGTGCCGTTGGTCTCATCGGTGCTCACGGCGTCATCCCAGCTGCGCCTGCGTGTAGTAACCGGACTGGACCAGCTCGGTCTGCACGTTGGCCTTGTTCACGATGACCGGCTGGAGCATCTGGGTCGGGACGACCTTCTTCTGGTTGTCGTAGTCCTTGGTGTTGTTCACCTGCGGCTTGCCGCCCTTGAGGATGGCGTCGGACATCTTGGCCGCCTCGTCGGCGAGCTTGCGGACGTCCTTGAAGATGGTGGAGTACTGCTCGCCGGCGAGGATCGACTTCACCGACGCCCGCTCGGCGTCCTGCCCGGTCACCACCGGGTACGGCTGGCTCGCCGTGCCGTAGCCGTTGCTCTTGAGCGCCGACAGGATGCCGATCGAGAGCCCGTCGTAGGGCGACAGCACGCCGGCGACCTTGGCGCCGCCACGGTAGGTCTTGGTGAGGATGTCCTCCATCCGCTTCTGCGCCGTGGCCGGGTCCCAGCGCAGGATCGCCATCGTCTTGAAGTCGGTCTGGCCGCTCTTGACGACGAGGGTGCCCTTGTCGATGTACGGCTTGAGCACCGACATCGCGCCGTTGTAGAAGAACGGCGCGTTGTTGTCGTCGGGCGAGCCGGCGAACAGCTCGATGTTGAACGGGCCCTTTGCCTTGCCCTCGGAGCCGTCCTCGTTCTTGATCTTCAGGCCGGTGAGCAGCGAGGTCGCCTGCTCCACACCGACCTTGTAGTTGTCGAAGGTGACGTAGTAGTCGACGTCCGGGCTGCGCATGATCAGCCGGTCGTAGGAGATCACCGGGATGTGGTTCTGGTGCGCCTCCTCCAGCTGGCTGGTCAGCGCGGTGCCGTCGATGGAGGCGACGACCAGCAGCTTGGCGCCCTTGGTGATCTGGTTCTCGATCTGGCTGACCTGCGTGGGGATGTCGTTCTCGGCGTACTGCAGGTCGACCTTGTAGCCGAGCTTCTCCAGGTCGGCCTTGAGGGTGTTGCCGTCGCGGATCCAGCGTTCGGACGACTTGGTCGGCATCGTGACGCCGATCAGCGCGCCCTTGGCGTCGCCCGCCTTGGGCTTCTTGTCGACGGTCTTCTCACTGGAGCCGCACGCCGTCATGGTGGTCGCCAGGACCAGCGCGGACAGGACCGTGGTGATGCGCCGGACTCTCATCTCGTTCTCCTTCGGGGTGGGGGAGGGCAGCGGAACGAATCAGCGTGGGACGGCGGACGCGGGCAGGGCCTCCGGCAGGGCCGGGAACCGCCGCAGCGGCCCCGGGTCCCGGGACCCGATCGGGGACATCCCGCCGCCCGCCCCGAGCCGGGCGAGGGTGTCCAGGACGAGCCGGCCGCGCCGCACCCGCTCCCGCGCGCTCGCCACGGCGGCGGGCAGCAGGTGTTGGCCGACCGGATAGAGCGCGGGCGCGTTGCGCAGCCCGAACTTCAGATAGATGGGGGCGCCGCAGCGGATCAGCTCCGCGGCGTCGTAGAAGCGGACGAACCCGCCGAGGTCGTCGGGCGCCTCGACGTAGAAGTCCATCGGCGCGGCGCTCACCGCGCGGATCTCCGCGAGCTGGCCGAGCGACAGGTCGCTCGGCACGTTCACCGAGTCGGCGCCGAGCCCCTCCCACACCGCGAACGAGGCGGGGTTCACCGGGCCGACCAGCGCGGACACCTTGAACGTGGTGCCGGCGGGCAGCCGCCCGGCCTCGCGCAGCCGGTGCAGCGTCCACAGCACGCCCTCGTCGGCGACCAGCAGCGACCGCACGCCCAGCGCGGTGGCCCGCTCGGCGTCCTCGACGCACTGGGCGAGCTGGTCGCGGCCCCGGGCCCGCGGGCCGGAGGCGTTGTAGGAGCGGCCTCCGGCGCCCGGTTCCCAGGTGCCGCGCGGGCCGAGGAACAGGCACAGCTCGATGCCGCGCGCGTCGCAGGCGTCCACCATCTCGCCGATCTCGGCGTCGGTGAGCATCCAGACGCCGCTGCCCTGGCTGATGCGGTGCAGCGGCACCTCCAGCCGGTCGCTCTCCTCCAGTACGGCCGCCAGGACGGCGGGCCCCTCGCAGGAGGGCAGCTCCGTCCGCCAGGCGC
The DNA here is from genome assembly GCF_039529375.1 of Actinomadura napierensis. NCBI lineage: Bacteria > Bacillati > Actinomycetota > Actinomycetes > Streptosporangiales > Thermomonosporaceae > Actinomadura > Actinomadura napierensis. The sequence continues at coordinate 6,686 of NZ_BAAAMR010000113.1, read as the reverse complement.
CGCCGTCGGGGAACCGCAGGCCGGACGCGGGCGGGGGTGCGGCGCGGCCGGGCAGGCCGAGCGCGCGCAGCGCCTCTTCGCCGGGCGCGCGGCCGGCGCCGGGGTCGTCAGAGAACGGGTCCATCGGTCCTCCCGCCGTTCGGGGTCGTGTCGAGGTCGGGGCGCAGCAGCACCTTCCCGGCGTCGGGGGAGCCGCTGAGCTCGAGCGCCGCCGCGAACTCGGTCAGCGGCAGCTCGTGGGTGATCAGGGGCGCCGGCCGCAGCACGCCGGTGCCGAACGCGCGCACCGCGTACGTCCAGTCGGCGGGGCCGGAGCCGAACACGGTGTGCAGCGACAGGGCGCGGGTGACCAGCAGCGACGTCGGGACGGCGTCGGCCGGGTCGGCGGGGGTGCCGGTGAGGACGACCCGGCCGCCGCGCCGCGCCAGCCGCACCGCCGAGCTCGCGGTGCCCGCCGCCCCGGCGGTCTCCACGACCACGTCGAACGCGCCCTCGTCGGCCTCGCCCGGCCGGCTGAACGCGGTCGCCCCCGCGTCCAGCGCCGCCGCGCCGCGCTCCACGCGCGGGTCGATCGCGACGAGGCGGGCCGGCGACGACGCGGCGAGGAACTGCAGGGCGAGCATTCCGAGGGTGCCGGCGCCGACCACCGCGACCGTCTCGCCGGGACGCGGCGCCGCGTGCCGGACGGCCCCGGCGATGACCGCGGCCGGTTCCAGCAGTGCCGCCGCGCGCAGGTCGGCGCCGGGCGGCAGCACGTGCAGCAGCCGGGCCGGCACCAGCAGGTGGTCGGCGAACGCGCCGGGCCGGGTGAAGCCCGTCTCGTCGTAGCGGGTGGCGCACAGGTTCGGGGCGCCCTCCCGGCAGCGCCCGCACGCCATGCAGCCGCGGAACCCCTCGCCGACGACGGCCGCGCCGACCAGCGACGGGTCGGTGTCGGGGCCGACCGCCTCGACCGTGCCGGACCACTCGTGCCCGGGGACGACGGGGTAGCAGGCGAAGCCCTCGGGGCGCGCGCCGTCGAACAGCTCCCGGTCGCTGCCGCACAGCCCGGCGGCGGCGACCCGGACGCGGGCCTCGCCGCGGCCCGGCTCCGGCGGGTCGCCGGCGTCGATCCGCCAGCGGCCCGGCGCGTCCACCAGCACGGCGCGGCTCAACTGCGCGTCCCGCGGAAGTGCCAGCCGTCGGCGTACAGGTCGAAGTCGGCGCGCTGTTGGGGGAACGCGGCGACCGCGTCGAGGTCGAGCTCGACGCCGAGGCCGGGCGCCTCGGGCCGCGCGAAGTAGCCGTCGACGACCTGGGGGGCGCCCTTCGCGACGTCCTTGACGGCGGCGTCGGCGAAGTCGTTGAAGTGCTCCAGGATCTTGAAGTTGGGGGTGCAGACGCCGAGCTGGAGGCTCGCGGCCGTCAGCACGGGGCCGCCGACGTTGTGCGGCGCGACCTGCACGTAGTAGGTCTCGGCGGTCGCGGCGAGCTTGCGGACCTCGGAGATGCCGCCGGTGTGCCCGACGTCGGGCTGCAGGACGTCGGCGGCCTGCAGTTCCAGCAGCTCGCGGAACTCGATGCGGTCGTGGACGCGCTCGCCGGTGGCGATCGGCAGCCCGGTGTGCGCGGACACCTTGGCGAGCGCCTTGAGGTTCTCCGGCGGGACGGGCTCCTCCAGCCAGGCCGGGTCGAACGGGGCGAGCAGGCCGGCGAGCCGGATCGCGGTCGCGGGGGAGAACCGGCCGTGCATCTCGACCAGCAGCTCGGTCTCCGGGCCGACCGCGTCGCGCACCGCCTCGACCAGGTCGATGGCCAGCACGGTCTCGGCGTGGTCCAGTTCCATCCGGCCGGCGCCGAACGGGTCGAGCTTCAGCGCCCGGTAACCGCCGTCCATGACGCGCTTGGCGGCAGCGTGGAACTCCTCCGGCGTCCGGTCGACGGTGTACCAGCCGTTGGCGTACGCCTTCACGCGGTCGCGCACCGAGCCGCCCAGCAACCGCCACACCGGCTGATCGAGCGCCTTGCCGACGATGTCCCAGCACGCCATCTCGACGCAGGCGATGCCGGACATGACGATCTCGCCGGCCCGGCCGAAGTCGCCGTACTTCATCCGGCGGACGAGGTCCTCGATGTCGAACGGGTCGCTGCCCACGATGTGGCGGCGCCCCGCCTCGGCGAGATAGCCGATCAGCGCGTCGGTGTGGCCGAGCATCCGGGCCTCGCCGACGCCGGTGAGCCCCTCGTCGGTGCGGACGGTCACGAACGTGAGGTTCCGCCATGGCGTGCCCAGGACATGGGTGCCGATCTCGGTGATGCGCAACGTGCCGCCCCTCTCAACTCAACCTGGCACTAGCTTGTGTTAGCGCTAACATTCGCGAGCCGCGGAAGCCGTCCTCCCGCGTGCTCGGCGTCAGCGGCCTCCGGGCCGCACGGCCGTGCTCTCCCTCACCACCAGCTCCGGTTCCACGCTGCGGCGCGCGGGCGGGCCGCCGGGCGCGCCGCCGGGATCGTCGACGCGCTCCAGCAGCAGCTGGAACGCGTGCCGCCCGACCTCGCCGAACGGCTGCCGGACGCTGGTCAGCGGCGGCGCGAAGTAGGGCGCCTCCGGCACGTCGTCGAAGCCCACCACGCTCACCTCCTCGGGGACGCGGCGGCCGGCCTCGCGCAGCGCGCGCAGCAGGCCGAGGGCCATCGGGTCGTTGGCGGCGAACACCGCGGTCACCGCCGGGTCGGCGGCCAGCCGCCGGCCGAGCTCGTACCCCGACCGGGCGCTCCAGTCGCCGGCCAGCGGCTCGGGGACCTCCCGGCCCTCCTCCGCCAGCACCGAACGCCAGCCGTCCACGCGGGCGCTGGCGTCGATCCAGTCGGCCGGGCCGGCCATGTGCCACACGGTCTCGTGGCCGAGGCTCAGCAGGTGCCGGACGGCCCGCACGGCGCCCGCGCGGTGGTCGACCGACGCGACCGGGACCGGCAGGTCGTCGCCCGCGCCGACCGCCACCACCGGCATGTCCGGCGGCAGCCGGCGCAGGCCCTCGGCGGCGGACTGGTGCGGCGCGATGATGACGATCCCGTCCACCGACTGGGAGCGCAGGCGCTGCACCCCGTCCTCGATGGAGCGCCGGGTCAGCGAGCCGAGGCTGGCGATGTTGATCATGTAGTCGGCGCTGCGCGCGGCGCGCTCGATCCCGTACAGGGTCGAGGCGGGGCCGTACAGCGTCGTGTCGAAGCTGACCACGCCGAGCACCCCGGACCGGCCGGTCGCCAGCACACGCGCCGCCGAGTTCGGCCGGTAGTCCAGATCGCGCATCGCCGCCAGCACCCGCTCGCGGGTGCGCGGCGCGACCTTGCCCGGGTCGTTCAGGACCCGCGACACCGTCATCGCCGAGACCCCGGCGAGGGCCGCGACGTCCTCCATGACCGCCGCGCGCGACCGCACACCGCCCGGCCCGGCGCCGGGCGAGCCGGTGCCGGGCGGAGGAGGGGGCGCTGCGGTGGTCACTGTGATCTGCTCCACATCGGTCGGGTGCCCTGAATGTTTGCGATAACGCGAACTGATGTCAAGAGCCTGAACAGAATCGTGGTAGCGCAAACATTCATCCGTCTGCGGGGAACCGCCCACGACCACGGTGGCCCTGCCCCCGCCTCCGGCGGAGTGCGTCGCGATCGGGTAACGGCCCTCTCGCGGACGGGCCGGACCGGGGACACTTCCGGTGCGCGTCCGGGAAAGCACGGTGCGCGTGCCCGTGAGATCCCGGTACCGGGAGAGCTCTCCAGGTCCGAGCATGGAAAGGATGGTCGTGGTGATATCCGCCCCGCGGAGGCGCAGGTCGCCACCGTGGTTCGGCGCGGAGACGAGGCGCGCCCTCGTCGCCGGCCTGGCGGTGGCCGCGCTCGCGTTCGCCGCGGGATGGCCGTACTGGCGCGACCACGCCGCCGCCGCGGCGGTCAGCCTCGTCGGCACCGCCGGGATCGCGGTCGTCGGCGCGCTGCTGGCGACCGGCGCCCGGACCCGGCGGACGGGCCTGCTGTTCGTGGCCGCGTCGCTGTGCTGGGCGCTGAACTGGCTGGCGAGCTGGGACACCGGCCCCGGGCCGCTGCTGTCCCCGTACGCCCAGGCCGACTTCTACCTCGCGCTGGCCGCGGGCGTGCTGCTGTATCCGGCTGGACGGCTGGAGTACGCCGCCGACCGGATCTGGACGGTGTTCGCCTGCGCGGTCCTGTGGGGCTGCCCGACCGCGCTGTGGGTCACCTCGCGCCCGGAGTGGGCCGCCTTCCGCGGCCGGCACGTGTGGTGGCCGGCGCCGTTCCCCGACCACGCGGTGTTCCGGGTCGTCCTGGAGGTCTCCGCCGTCCTGTACATCGTGCTCGCCCTGTCCTTCGCCGTCGTCCTGCTGCTGCGGCTGCCGAAGATGAGCCGGATGCGGCGCGCGGTGACGCTGCCGGTGACCGTCGCGCTGGCGTTCGTCGGGATCTCCGCGGCGCTGACCCAGCGGCCGATCATGGAGGAGTCGATCTCCCTGGACGCGCTGCTGGAGGTGTACGCGATCCAGGGCGCGGTGGTCGCGCTCGTCCCGCTCGCGCTGCTGGCGACCGGGCTGCGCACCCGGCTCGCGGAGCTGGCCGTCGCCGGGCGGATGCTCCGGTTGACCGCGCCGCCGTCGGTGGAGCGCGTCCGCGACGCCCTCCGCGACGTCCTGCACGACCCGACCCTGCAACTGTGGTTCTGGGCGCCGGCCGAGGAGGTCTACGTCGACACCGCCGGACGTCCCGTCGCCGGCCTGGACGACGGCGACCCCGGCGGCCCGGACCCCGGCGACCCGCCGGAGGAGGGCGCCGGACGGTGGCGGCGGCGCGTCGAGACCGCCGCCGGCGAGCCGCTGGCGATCGTGGAGCTCGCCGGGGCGCTGCGCGACCACGGGTCGCTGGTCGAGGCGGCGCTGGAGGCCGGGGGCCGGGCGCTGGAGACGGCGCGGCTGCAGTCCAACGTCCAGGCCGGACTGGAGCAGGTGCGGTCGGCGTACGGCCGGCTGCTGCGCGCCGAGACCGTGGAGCGCGAGCGCCTGGCCCGGGACCTGCACGACGGCGCGCAGCAGCGGCTGCTGGCGCTCGGCGCGATGCTCGCCACCCTGGAGGCCCTCGCCGTGGACCCGGCGGTGAAGGACCACGCGCGCGACTGCCGAAAGGAGCTGATGGCGGCGCTGGCCGAGCTGCGCGCCCTCGCCCACGAGGTGCAGCCGGCGCTGCTCGTCCAGGACGGCCTCGGCCCGGCGCTGGAGGTCGTCGCCGAGCGGCTCGGCACCCGCGTGCTGCTGGAGGTGACCGGCGAGCGCTACTCCCGCGAGATCGAGTCCGCTCTTTACTCCGTACTTTGCGAAGCTTTGTCGTACGCTGTCGACCGCGCGCGTGCGACCCGTGTGACGGTCCGGGTGCGTCCGGACGGCCACCGGCTGGTGGCCGAGGTCAGCGACGACGGCGAGCGGCCGGGCGGGCAGCCCGGCGCGGTGCCGGACGGGCTGGCCGGCATGGCCGGGCGGATCAGGGCGCTGCGGGGGCACATGGAAGTCGACGGAGATCCCACCCGGGGTACGACGGTAAGGATGGTCCTGCCATGCGAGTAGCCGTGGCCGAGGACAGCGGGATCTTCCGGCAGGCGCTGGTCACCCTGCTCACCACGGTCGGCATCGACGTCACGGTGTCGGCGGCCTCGGGCGAGGAGCTGCTCGCCCGCGTCGCGGAGGACCCGCCGGACGTCGCGATCCTCGACCTGCACATGCCGCCGACCTACACCAACGAGGGCGTCGTCGCGGCGCGCACCCTGCTGCGCGGCCATCCCCGGATGGGCGTGCTGGTGCTGTCGGCCTTCAACGAGACGCCGCAGGCGATGGAGCTGTTCCGCGACCAGCCGCGCGGCGTCGGCTACCTGCTGAAGGACCACGTCACCGACGTCGACAACCTGCGCGGCGCGCTGGAGCGGGTGACGCGCGGGGAGGTCGTCATCGACCCGGACGTGGTGAGCCGGCTGGTGGAGGCCCGGCACCGGGAGCGGGAGCTGTCCCGGCTGTCCGGCCGCGAGCGCGAGGTGCTCGGGCTCATGGCGGAGGGGCACTCCAACGCCGGCATCGGCAGGCGGCTGCACCTGTCCGCCCGCACCGTCGAGGACCACGTGCGGGCCATCTTCACCAAGCTCAAGATCACCTCGACGGGCGGCCCGCCGGGACCGCAGGACAGCAACAAGCGGGTGCTGGCGGTGCTCACCTGGCTGCGCGCCGCCGAGACGCGGTGACCGCCCGGATGCGGGCGCACTCGTCCCACCCGCCCCGCGCATCGATCGGGTAACGGGCTCTCGCGCGCGGCGGCGCGGTGAGGAAGACTTACGGTACGAGCCCGGTCGCGGTACGTGACGCCGGTGGTGGCCCCCGCACGCCACCGGGGCGCGCCGCCGGCCCGGTGCCCGTGGCCGTCCGGCGCCCTCATCCTCCCGCCGCCGCCTCCCGGGCGCATCCGGGGAAACCCGACGCCCGTCCGGTGGTTCCCCGGGCCGGGGCCGCCGGCGTGCCGCGGGAGCCACGGGACGCGGGCTCCGGCGCGGCCCCGGCGCGGGCCCCGACAGGGAAGGGACGGTCGTGAGGTCCGTGCGCGTGCGGGCGCCGCTGTGGTTCGCCGCGCCGCTGCGCCGCGCCGCGGCGGGAGGCGCGGCGGTCGCG
>NZ_BAAAMR010000112.1:30274-30779 GCF_039529375.1 Actinomadura napierensis | reverse complement strand
TGGGGCACGCGCTCGTCCCGGCGCCCGCGCCGCGCTCCGAGGCCGAGCGTCCCGCCGGATCGGCCGGCGACGACCGCGCCGCCGGCCGGGGCGGATCGCCTCCGGGCGAGCAGACCCGTGGCGCACCGGCCCGCGCCGAGCAGCAGCCGGCGTCCCAGCAGGGCCCGCAGCCCGGCGACCGCGACCAGGGCTCCGCCGAGTCCGGCTCGCGCGCCCCCGCGCCCCGTCCGTCCGCCGACGGGTCGCCGTCCCGGGTGCACGCCGGCGAGAACGACCGCGGTCCCGCCCCCACCGGGCAGCGCTCGTCGCGCCGGGTGGTGTTCGAGGAGGACGACGACCTCGACGTGCCCGACTTCCTGAAGTGATCACCACCGTCGCCCTGGGCGACGGCGTCGGCGCCGCCTTCACCGGGCGCCCCGGCGGCGTGAGCACGGCCCCCTACGACTCCCTCAACCTCGGCGGGGCCGTCGGCGACGACCCGGCCGCCGGCACCGCGAACCGGCGG
>NZ_BAAAMR010000112.1:0-30264 GCF_039529375.1 Actinomadura napierensis | reverse complement strand
CCCCCCCCCCCGGCCGCCGCCTCCCCCTCCCCCCCCCCCCCCCCCCCGCCCCCCCCGCCCCCCCCCCCCCCCGCCCTCGGCGTCGAGCCCGGCCGCACCGTCTGGATGCGGCAGGTGCACGGCGCCGACACCGCGTTCGTCACCGCCCCCGGCGACCACGGCCCCGTCGACGCGATCCTCACCACCGTCCCCGGCCTGGCCCTGGCGGTCCTCGTCGCCGACTGCGCCCCCGTCCTGCTGGCCGACCCCGCCGCCGGCGTCGTCCCCGCGCTGGTGAAGGCGATGTGCGAGCGCGGCGCCGACCCCGCCCGCATCCGCGCCGCGATCGGCCCCGCCGCCTGCGGCGGCTGCTACGAGGTGCCCGCGGAGATGCGCGACGAGGTCGCCGCCGTGGTGCCCGCCGCGTACGCGACGACGTCCGCCGGCACCCCGGGCCTCGACATCCGCGCCGGCATCGCCGCCCAGCTCGCCGCGAGCGGCGTGGACGACGTCCGCGTCGACCCCCGCTGCACCATCGAGACCTCCACCCTGTTCTCCTACCGCCGCGACGGCCGCACCGGCCGCTTCGCCGGGTTCGTCTGGCTCGAGGACGAGGGCCGTCCCGCCTCGCGCGGTGACGCGTGACCGCCGGCGAGCCGAGCGGCGCCCCGGGCCCGGACGCGCGGCGCGCGGAACTGGCCGAGGCGCTGGCGGAGGTCCGCGGCCGGATCGCCGCCGCCTGCGCCGCCGCCGGGCGCGACCCCGCCGAGCTCACCCTGATCGCGGTGACCAAGACCTTCCCCGCCTCCGACGTGCGGCTGCTGGCCGGACTCGGTCTCACCGAGGTCGGCGAGAACCGCGACCAGGAGGCGCGGCCGAAGGCGGCCGAGTGCGCCGACCTGCCGCTCACCTGGCACTTCGTCGGCCGGCTGCAGACCAACAAGGCCCGCGCCGTCGCCGGGTACGCCGATGTCGTCCACTCCGTCGACCGGTCCCGGCTGGTCGCCGCGCTGTCGGACGCCGCCGCCCGGGCCGGCCGGACGCTGCGCTGCCTCGTCCAGGTCTCGCTGGACGAGGCCGAGAACCGCGGCGGCGCGACCCCGGACGAGGTCCCGGGCCTCGCCGACGAGATCGCGGCGGCCGAGGCGCTGGAGCTGGGCGGGGTGATGGCCGTCGCGCCGCTCGGCGCCGACCCGCTGCCCGCCTTCGAGCGGCTCGCGGTGGTCGCGGCGGAGATGCGAAGGAACCATCCGCACGCCCGGGTCGTCTCAGCGGGCATGAGCGGTGATCTGGAGCAGGCGATCGCGTGCGGCGCGACACACCTGCGGATCGGTACGGCGTTGCTCGGCGGCCGACGGGCAATCGTCAGGTAATGTCCCGGGAGTGGTACCTGCCGGAACGCGGGCCACGTAGACGGATCGGTCCAGCGGCGCCGGAGGCGCCGGGTGCCGCGGCCACAGGACACGGAGGGGCGTATGGCCAGCGCGATGCGCAAGATGGCGGTCTACCTCGGCCTGGTGGAGGACGACCGCTACGACGACAAGTACGGCGACGAGTACGACTACGAGCCCTACGACGACGAGACCGACCCCCAGGGGCGGCGTCGCGAGGACGAATCCGGCGGTCAGCTTACCCGAGCCGAAGAGGCCGCGGACCGGGATCGCGATCATCACGCCGTGTCACCGCCGGAGCGACGCTCCGTGGCGCTCTACGAGTCCGGTACCACCGACCTTGCGCGCATCACTACGCTGCACCCTAGGACCTACAACGAGGCGAGGACCATCGGGGAGCACTTCCGTGAGGGCACACCGGTGATCATGAATCTGACCGAGATGGTCGACAGCGACGCCAAGCGTCTGGTCGACTTCGCGGCGGGTCTCGTGTTCGGCCTGCACGGGAGCATCGAGCGTGTTACCAACAAGGTGTTCCTCCTCTCACCGGCCAACGTGGAGGTGACGGCGGAGGACAAGGCCCGGATGGCAGAACGAGGGTTCTTCAACCAAAGCTGACAGCCACATGCGAGAGTGTCCGTGAACATCGTTGGACAGGTGCTGACGTACCTCCTGTACATCTTCCTGCTGTTCCTGATCGGCAGGCTGATCCTGGAGGTGCTGCAGTCGTTCGCCAGGCAGTGGCGTCCCAGAGGGGTGGTGCTCGTGATCGCCGAGGCGACCTACACCATCACCGATCCGCCGCTGAAGCTGCTGAGGCGTTTCATCCCTCCCATACGGCTGGGTAACGTGGCGCTGGACCTCAGTTTCACCTTCCTCATCCTTGTGGTCTGGGTCTTGATCATCTTCGTGCAGAGGCTCTGATCGGATACCGTCCTTTGGGACAGACTCCAAGCGCGCCAAGGAGACGAACATGCCGCTGACACCCGCCGATGTGCGGAACAAGCAGTTCAGTACCACCAGGCTGAGGCCGGGGTACGACGAGGAGGAGGTGGACGCCTTCCTCGACGAGGTCGAGGCCGAGCTCGACCGCCTCATCCAGGAGAACGAGGAGCTGCGGGCCAAGCTCGCCGAGTGCCTCCGTGGCAAGGTTCCCGCCATGGCCGCCCCCATCGTGGAGCCCAAGCCGGACGTCCAGAAGATCCCGGAGCCCCCTCGCCCGGAGCCGCAGCAGCAGCCCGAGCCGGAGCCCGCCCCCCTCGGCCTCGGCATGGCGCCCGCGCCCACCGGCGAGGACAACATGGACACCGCCGCGCGCGTGCTCGCGCTGGCGCAGCAGACCGCCGACCAGGCGATCGCCGACGCCCGCCGGGAGGCCGACGAGACGCTCGGCCGCGCCCGCCGCGAGGCCGAGGAGATCCTCGGCAAGGCCCGCCGGCAGGCCGACCAGATCGTCAGCGAGGCCCGCTCCCGCGCCGAGGCCCTCGACCGCGACGCCCAGGAGCGGCACCGCCAGGTCATGGGCTCGCTCGTGCAGCAGCGCGAGGAGCTCGAGCGCGAGGTCGACAACCTGCGCGCCTTCGAACGCGAGTACCGCAGCCGCCTGAAGGTCTACCTGGAGGGCCAGCTGCGCGACCTGGAGGCCGGCAGCACCGAGACCGGCGCGTTCGCCGCCGTCCCCGGCGCGGCGCCGTCGGTGGCGCAGCCCCCCGGCCCGCAGCCGTCCGCGCCGCAGGGCGGGCCGCAGACGGGTCCGCAGAACGCACTGCCGCACAGCGAGAACCGCAACGGCGCGGGCGGCTCGAACCCCGCCGGGCCGACCTTCCCGTCGCCCGCCGAGCACACCCAGCAGGTGCAGCACTCGGCGACCGGCGCGTTCCACTCCGGCGGTGGCGACAACCCGCCGCACGAGAGGCGCTGACTCGGGCACCGCAGGCGATAGTGTCGTTCCGATCGCCGCGCCGAGGATGGCATCGCCGCCGTCCCGGCGGCGTCGGCGTGACACCTGGGCCTGAAGGGCGGCCCGGAGCCGAGCGGTCCGAACGAGGGAGAGAGACCCTGTGATCATCCTGAGTGGCGTTCTCGTGGTGGCGGCGATCGCCCTGCTGGTTGCGGGAATCGTCGCCGGCAACGGAGACAGCGCCCAGGTCTTCGGCCTGGACGCGCTGGTGGTGATCTACATTTCGATCGCCGTCAGCATCGTCTCCGCGCTGTGCCTGGCCATCGGGGTGTTCCTGCGCCGCAAGGAGCTCTTCGGCACCGGGACTCCCGCCGCTCCGGCCAGGAAGGGCAGGAAGGCCAAGCGCCCGCGGCCGGCTCCGCCGGTCCCCGCGGCCAAGAGCACGCTGGGCGCCCCCGCGGCGCCCCGGCCCGCGCCGGACGCCCCCGCCGAGCCCGACGACGAGGTGGAGATCCCCGTCCAGCACGTCGACGTGCCCGGCGACGCGCTGGTGTTCGTCGTGCGCGGCCGCAAGCGCTACCACCTCGACACGTGCCGGCAGCTCGCCGGACGCGACACCGAGGAGCTCACCTACGCCGAGGCCAAGGAGGAGGGGTTCAGCCCCTGCACCGCCTGCCTGCCCGACACCGCACTGGCGGCGCGCGCCGCGGCGTCGGGCCCCGGGTCACCCGACCCCGGCAGGACGGTCGTGGACGGCCCCGACCTCACCAAGCCCGGCACGGACCGCTCCCCGGCCGCTCCGGAGACCGGCCGGGCCGGCCTCGCCGGGCTGGCCAGGCCCGCGCCCGCCGGCCCGCACTCCTCGCCCACGCCGTTCGACCGCACCGCGGAGATCGCGCGGGGCCCGGAGCCGGACGAGGCGGAGCACCGCCGGCCGTCCGGCGACCGCGAGGACCCGGCGGCCGGCCGTGTGCCGTCCGCCTGGTCGTCCTCGCCCGCCGACCCCGAGCCCGAGGACGCTCCGGCCCCCTTCCGGAGCCCCGCCGGGCCGACGCTGACGGACATCCCCGTCGCCGGCGCGGCGCCCGGGCCCGAGTGGGCCGAGAAGCCCGCGGACGAACCGTTCGAGACCGCGGCGGCCGGCCCCGAACCCGAGGACGAGCCCGCGCGGGAACGGTCCGCCGAGGCCGCCTCCGCGCCGTCCCCCGACGTCACCGTCGACCTCGGGCCCGACCCGCTGAACCTGGGCGACGCGGTCGCCCCGCGTCCCCGCGACGCCGACGACGAGTCCGTGCCGGAACCGGCCCCGCCCGCCGAGTCCCTCCTCGACGACGAGACGCCCGCCGAGACGTCCGCCGACGAGGACGAGGACGAGCCGGAAGAGGCCGCCCCGGAGGGCGACGGCCCGCAGGTCCGCATCCTCAGCGGCACCAAGCGCTACCACCGCACCGACTGCGCCCTGATCGAGGACATCGGCGACGAGGCGGACGACCTCGAGTCGCTGTCCCGCGCCGACGCCAAGGCGCGCGGCTGCACCCCCTGCCTGGTCTGCCAACCCGACCGCGAACACGCGAGTTAGCTTTGCATTTTAGCTTTGCATTGCCCTTGGCGGTCGGGCCCTGGGGGCCCTCCCTTCAACGGGCACTGCGGCGATCGCTGCATCGCTTCGACTCGCCCCGGGGGCTCGCTGCGCGATCAAGTTCTCGCAGGCTCGAACTTGGCTTCGCTCGCGATCGCAACGCTGAGGTCGCCGGGGGCCGGGCTTAGGACGTGTGGGCCTTTCGGTCTGCGTTGGGTGACGGCCTTTGCGATCGCGTACGTGGGCAAGGGCCTGCGGTGGTTGCTGCCGTGCCTGGCCGTGGGTGGGGCTGGGTCAGCGGTGGCGGCGGCGTTCGTCGCGTAGGTCGCGGAGGCGGTCGCGGCGCTCGTCCCGGCGGCGGTGCATGTCCGTGTGCCGGTCCAGGATGTGCTCGTGGCGCTCCTCGATCCGCTCCAGGCGCCGCCGGTGGCGTTCCCGGTGCCGGTCGCGCCGGGAGCGCCCCTCGCCGAGCTCGCGGCGGCTCACGTTGATCCCGCCGAAGATGTTCATCCCGGTCAGCCTGATGAGCGGCGCCTCGGGGTCGATGACGTCGTCGGGCAGCTCGGTGCCGGCGAACACGGAGGCGACCGAGCTCGTCACGCGGACGCCGGGCGGCACCGTGATGTCGACGCCGCCGAACAGGCAGCTGATGTTGACGGTGACCTCGCCCCGGCTGAGGACGGCCTGCCGGAAGTCCAGCTCGACGCCGCCGAACACGCAGGAGACGTTGGTGGTCGGCTCGACCAGCCAGCGCCCCTTGCGGGTCACGCCGCTGAAGACCGCCACGAGGTTGGACGACTGGGAGGCGGGCGGCGGCAGCGGCGCCTCGTCCTTATGGAGCCGGACCTTGGGAAGCGGCGCCTGCTCGGACGGCAGGTCGGCGAGGAGCGGCTCGAGGTCGGCGTAGGTCTTGGCCCGGTAGACGGCGTCGATGCGCTCGGCGTGCTCCTCCGGCGTGATGCGCCCCTCCGCGAGCGCCTCGCGCAGACGGTCGGCGACCTGGTCGCGGTCGGCGTCCGATGCGCGCATGCGCGCCGGGGAGTCGGGCTCGGAGGGCTGCTCGGGAAGGTTCACCCGACCATCATCGCAAACGCCGCATCCCGAACGCGATGTGTCGCGAGAAACCGGGGCCGGTCCGGGGACGGATCCCCGGACCGGCCCGCGGTCAGGCCTTGCGGAGCCAGTAGCTGAGGCCGAGTTCGTCGTCCCGGCCGGCCTGGAGGCCGTCGGGGCGGCCCTCGGTGACGGAGGTGGCGAGGGCCTCGGCGCCGACCTCGTCGCCGTGGGCGCGCAGCGCCTCGGCGAGGTCGTCGCCGGCGGCCTGCCACCACAGCTCGATCCGGTCGGTGACGTCCAGGCCGGCGGCCTTGCGGGCCTCCTGGACGAGCCGGACGGCCTCCCGGACGAGCCCGGCGCGGCGCAGCTCGGCGGTGACGGTGAGGTCGAGGGCGATGGTCTCGCCCGCGGCGCTCTCGACGGCCCAGCCGCTGCGCGGCCGCTCGGTGACGATGACGTCGCCGGGGGACAGGCCGACCGCGCCGACGCCCTCGGCGTCGACCTCGGCGGCGCCGGTGTCGCGCAGCGCGTGGACGAGCGTGGCCGGGTCGGCGGAGGTGACGGCCTTGGCGACCTTCGGGGTGTCCTTGGCGTACCGCTTGCCGAGCTCCCGGAAGTTCGGCTTGACCTCGTACTCGACGAGGTCGCCGCCGATGGACGACAGCTCCTCGAACGCCTGGACGTTCAGCTCCTCGGCGATCTGCGCGCGCAGCTGCTCGGGCAGCGCCGTCCAGCCGGGGGCGCCGACGAGGGCGCGGCCGAGGGGCTGGCGGGTGCGGACGCCGCTGGCGGCGCGCGCGGACCGGCCGAGCTCCACCAGCCGCCGCACGAGGGCCATCTGGGCGGTGAGGTCGGCGTCGAGGAGGTCCTCGTCCACCGCGGGCCACTCGGCGAGGTGCACCGACTCGGGGCCGTCCTCGGGCCGGATGACGTCCCACACGTGGTCGGTGATGAACGGGACCATCGGCGCCATCAGCCGGGTGAGGGTCTCCAGGCACTCGTAGAGCGTCGCGAACGCCGAGGCGCCCTCAGGCGTCTCGGGGCCCTCCCAGAAGCGGCGCCGGGACCGCCGGACGTACCAGTTGGACAGGTCGTCGACGAACTCGGCGAGGCGGCGCCCGGCGCGGGCGGTGTCGAACTGCTCCAGCGACGCGTCCACCTCGCGGACGGTGCGGTGCAGCTCGGCGAGCGCCCAGCGGTCCAGCAGCGGGCGGTCGGCGGGCGCGGGCGCCTCGCCGAGCCGGTCCGGCGTCCACGCCTTGCCCTGCGCCTGGGCCGCGTTCGCGTACAGGACGAAGAACGACGCCGTGTTCCAGTAGGTGAGCAGGACCTTGCGGACGATCTCCTCCAGGGCGGCGTGGCCGACCCGGCGGGACGCCCACGGCAGGCCGCTGGCGAGCATGAACCAGCGCACCGCGTCGGCGCCGTGCTGGTCCATCAGCGGGATGGGCCGCAGCACGTTGCCGAGGTGCTTGCTCATCTTGCGGCCGTCCTCGGCGAGGATCAGGCCGAGGCACAGGACGTTCTCGTAGGACGACCGGTCGAACACGAGGGTGCCGATGGCCATCAGGGAGTAGAACCAGCCGCGCGTCTGGTCCTGCGCCTCGCAGATGTACTGGGCGGGGTAGGCGTTCTCGAAGACGTCGTTGTTGCGGTGCGGCGCGCCCCACTGGGCGAACGGCATGGAGCCGGAGTCGTACCAGGCGTCGATGACGTCCGGGACGCGGCGGGCCTCGGCGCCGCACTGCGGGCAGGCGAAAGCGACGTCGTCCACGTAGGGGCGGTGCGGGTCGAGCGAGGACATGTCGCTTCCGGCCAGCTCGCCCAGTTCCTGGAGGGAGCCGACGCAGGTGATGTGGTCCTCGTCGTCACCGCACACCCACAGCGGCAGGGGCGTGCCCCAGTAGCGGCTGCGGGACAGCGACCAGTCGACGTTGTTGCGCAGCCACTCGCCGTACCGGCCCGTCTTGACCGTCTCGGGGAACCAGTTCGTCTTCTCGTTCTCCTCGAGCAGCCGGTCCTTGATCTGCGTGGTGCGGATGTACCAGGCGGGGAGCGCGTAGTACAGCAGCGGCGTGTGGCAGCGCCAGCAGTGCGGGTAGCTGTGCTCGAAGTGGCCGCCGCGGTACAGCAGCCCGCGCGCGCGCAGGTCGTCGGTGAGCGGCTCGTCGGCGTCCTTGAAGAACTTGTTCCCGACGAGCGGCACCTCGCGCAGGAACCGGCCGTCCGGGCCGATCGGGTTGACGATCGGCATGCCGTAGTTCTTGCAGACGGTCATGTCGTCCGCGCCGAACGCGGGCGCCTGGTGGACGAGCCCGGTGCCGTCCTCGACGGTCACGTAGTCGCCCAGCACGACGTAGTGCGCGTCGGGGATGTCGACGAGGTCGAACGGCCGCTTGTAGGTGGTGCGCTCCAGCTCGCGGCCCTGGTAGGTCGCGAGGCGCTCGGCGCCCTCACCGAGGACCTGGTCCACGAGCGGCTCGGCCACCACGAGGATCTCGTCCGACCCGGCGGGACGGGCGGCGACGTAGGTCACGTCGGGGTGGACGGCCACGGCGGTGTTGGACACCAGCGTCCACGGCGTCGTCGTCCAGATCAGCAGCGCGGCGCCCATCTCGGCCAGCGGGCCGGACGTCACCGGCATCCGCACGTACACCGACGGGCTCGACACCGTCTCGTACCCGCCGGGCTGCCCCAGCTCGTGGTCGGACAGGCCGGTGCCGCAGCGCGGGCAGTACGGGGTGATGCGGAAGTCGCGGAACAGCAGCCCCTTGTCGAAGACCTGCTTCAGCGACCACCACACGGCCTCGACGTACTCGGGGTCCATCGTCCGGTACGCCTGGTCGGTGTTGACCCAGTAGCCCATGCGCTCGGTCATCTCTTCGAACGCGTCCACGTGGCGCAGGACCGATTCGCGGCAGCGGTCGTTGAACTCCGCGACGCCGTACTCCTCGATGTCCTTCTTGCCGGTGAGGCCGAGCTCCTTCTCCACGGCGACCTCGACGGGCAGGCCGTGGCAGTCCCAGCCGGCCTTGCGGGGGACGTGGTAGCCCTTCATCGTCTTGAAGCGCGGGAAGATGTCCTTGAACACGCGCGCCTCGACGTGGTGGACGCCGGGCATGCCGTTCGCGGTGGGCGGGCCCTCGTAGAAGACCCAGGGGGTCCCGGACGCGGTGCGCTCCAGGGACCGCTCGAAGACCTTGCTCTCCCGCCAGCGGCGCAGCATGTCCCGCTCCAGGGCGGGCAGATCGACCTGCGCGGGCAGCGGCCGGAAACTACGGCTCACTTGGGCGGACCTCCGGATCGACGTGTGGCTCGTGCACGTGGACCGGAGGGACGAGCCGCCTGCCCGGACCGGCCGAGCGGGGACCCGCGGTACCACCCTCCTTGACCGTGCCGCCCGGCGTTCCGGACGTGCGCGATCCGCTTCGTTCGAGTCTCGGCTGCCGGGTCTACTGGGCCCGCGGGCGCGGAGACGCCCGGGACGGTTCCTCCGGCGGCTCCGGGGTGATCAGACCGCCGGGCTCGCCCCCGGGCTCGCACCGTCCCCGGGTCGCTCATGGCTGCGTGCGGCGGCAGGTGTCCCCTTCACGGCCTGCCGACAAGACTGCTGCTCCGACTCTAACGCACCGCGCCCTCCGCCTCTTCCCGTTTACCGGCCCGCCGAACCCCGGCGGAGGCCGGATCCCGGCGGGGCGGCTCCTTTGCGATCTTCTGCGCTTTCCTGGAGTTTCCTTGTGAGCGGGCCACGGGCATAAGCGGTCGGTAACCGAACCAGGGTGTTTACACGGCCCGTGAAAGGGGACTTATGCTGCCCGCACTGCCTGTCGAGGCGATCAGCGCCGAGGAGGCCACCATGGCCGGCGCGGGAAAGAGCGCGGTGCCCTCTGCCCCCTCCACCAAGAAGGGGCCCTCGGGTAAGACGGGGTCCTCCGGCAAGACGGGACCCTCCGGCAAGAAGGGCCGGGGCGGGCGGCAGCCCGCGCCGAAGGCGCCTTCGGCGAAGCCGGCCAAGCCCGCCGCGAAGCGCGGCGCCGCCAAATGCGCGGCCAAGCCGGACGAGGCCGGGACGAGCGAGACCGGAACGAGCACGGCCAAGCCGGACGCGGCCGAGGCGGGCACGGTCAAGGCCGTCGCGGCGAGGGCGGCAGAACTGCCGGTCCGCGAGGGCGAGGGCCACTGGACGGCCGTCGAGCTGGCCGAGGTGCGGGCCGGGCTGGAGGAGCAGATCGCCGCGCTGCACCGGGAGATCACGGCGTCCGCGGTGCAGATCGCGGAGGGCGACATCAGCGAGGGGGCCGGCGACGACCAGGCGGACCTGGGCGCCAAGACCTACGAGCGCGAACACGAGCTGGCACTGGCATACAATTCACGGGACCTGCTCGCACAGATGGAGCGGGCCGTCCAGCGAATGGAAGCCGGCACGTATGGGATCTGCGAGTCGTGCGCTACGCCGATCGGCAAGGCGCGCCTTCAGGTCTTCCCGCGTGCGACCCTGTGTGTGACATGCAAACAACGCGAGGAACGTCGCTGAGCGACCCAACGAACCCTGACGGCGGGGCCGGGGAATCCACGGGATCTCCCCGGCCGCGCCGCGTCGGCGTGCTGATCGCCGTGGCCCTGGCCGCGCTCGCCGCCGACATCGTGTCCAAGACCGTCGTGGTGGCGACGCTGCACGACCGGTCGCCCGTCCGGCTGCTCGGCGGGCTGCTGACGCTGCGCGAGACCCGCAACAGCGGTGCCGCGTTCTCGATCGGCACCGGCTACACGATCGTCTTCACCGTGATCGCCTGCGGTGTGGTGGTGGCGATCCTGCGCACCGCCCGCAACCTGCGCAGCCTGCCCTGGGCGATCTGCCTGGGGCTGCTGCTCGGCGGCGCGATCGGCAACCTGATCGACCGGCTGTTCCGGGCCCCGGCCCCGCTGAAGGGCCACGTCGTCGACTGGATCGAGTTCCCGCACTACCCGGTGTTCAACCTGGCGGACTCGGCGATCGTCTGCGGCGGCGTCCTGGCCGTCGTGCTGGCGGCCCGCGGCCTCCAGATCGACGGGACGCGCCTGTCGGGCAAGGACGCCGAGGAGAGCGAGGACGGGGACGGCGCCGGAGAACCGGACGCCCCCTCCGCCAAGGACGAGGCTCCCGCGCGGGACGAGACGGCCACCGCCCCGGCGCCCGGCCCGGACGCCGGGCCCGCCTCCGGGAGCGACGACGTCCCGGCGCGGGAGGAGAAGCCGTGACGGGCGAGGTCCGCAGCCTCCACGTGCCGGACGGCCTGGAGGGGGAGCGGGTCGACGCCGCGCTCGCCCGGCTGTTCGGGGTGTCGCGGGGCGGGGCCGCCGACATCATCGCCGCCGGCGAGGTCCTGCTGGACGGCCAGGAGGTGGCGACCAAGTCCGAGAGGCTGCACGCGGGCGCCTGGCTGGAGGTGACGCTGCCGCCCCCGCCGGCGCCGCCCGCGCCGGTCGCCGAGCCCGTCGCCGGCATGGGGATCCTGTACGAGGACGACGACATCGTCGTGGTGAACAAGCCGATCGGCGTCGCCGCGCACCCCACGACCGGCTGGACGGGCCCGACCGTCCTCGGCGGCCTGCTCGGCGCCGGGCACACGATCGCGACCAGCGGCGCGTCCGAGCGGCAGGGCATCGTGCACCGGCTCGACGCCAACACCACCGGCGCGATGGCGGTGGCCAAGAGCGAGGTCGCCTATTCGCGGCTCAAGCGGGCGTTCAAGGAGCGCCGCATCGACAAGCGCTACCAGGCGCTCGTGCAGGGCCATCCCGACCCGTTCCGCGGGACGGTGGACGCGCCGATCGACCGGCACCCGTCCGGCGACGGCCGGTTCGCGGTCGTGGCGGGCGGCAAGCCGTCGGTGACGCACTACGACACCGTGGAGGCGTTCCGCGCGGCCACGCTGCTGGACATCGACCTCGAGACCGGCCGCACCCACCAGATCCGCGTGCACATGTCGGCGATCCGGCATCCGTGCGTGGGCGACATGGCCTACGGCGCCGACCCCACCCTCGCGGAGCGGCTCGGCCTGCGGCGGCAGTGGCTGCACGCCGTCCGGCTGGGCTTCGAGCACCCCACGCGGGGCGACTGGGTGGAGTTCGAGAGCCCCTACCCCGACGACCTGGCGCACGCCCTGGAGATCGTCTCCACCGAGTCCTGACCGGCCGGACGCCCGGACGCCCGCCGGTCAGCGATCGGCGGCGTCCAGGCCCGCCTCGATGACCGCGTTCATGATCTTCGTGAGGTGGTCGCGGCCGAGCGAGGGGGCGTGCTCGGCCATCGCGTCGACGATCTCCCGCTCCCGGCCGGGGTTGCGGCCCGCGAACCCGCCGACGGGCTTGAGCCGCTGCACGAGGGCGGCGACGGCGGCGCGGCGCTCCAGCAGGACGGCCAGCGCCGCGTCCAGGCCGTCGATCGCCGCCCGCGCCTGCGCGACCGTCGCCAGGTCGTCGGCGACCGGCAGCGGCACGCGCAGCAGAGGGGCGCGCGACGCGGCGGCCCCCTCCGGCGTTCCGCAGGCGGGGCAGGACGGTCCGGAGGCGCCGGTGGCGTCGATGACCTGGTCGTGCATGTCGGTCTCCCTCTCTCGCGGCGGCCGCACCGCGCAGGGGATCCGTGCCCGGGGCCGCGTCCATGGAAAAAGGGACGCCCGTGCCCTGTCAAATCCCGGACACCCGTCTCGCGTCGTGAGACGGCCCGAGCGGGTGCGACGGGTGTTCCCGCGGGTGCCCGCCGTGACGTGCGAGACGGTGGGCGAGTCGGGGAGCGGGCGCCCCCCGGACGGGGTTAGGCTCTCAGGACCGCGTCATCCCGGCGACCCCGCCGGGACGGCGTTCTTCCCCCGGGACCCATAACGCGACCACGTGCGGCCCACGCACGTGGGCGGTCGCATGCGAGCATCAGGAGGCGCAGCGGGCATGGCCGACTCTTTCGTTCACCTGCACGTTCATACCGAGTACTCCATGCTGGACGGAGCCGCCCGGTTGAAGCAGATGTTCGAGGAGGTCGGGCGGCAGAAGATGCCGGCGATCGCGATGACCGACCACGGCAACATGCACGGCGCCTACGACTTCCACAAGCAGGCCACCGCCGCCGGCGTCGTCCCCATCATCGGCATCGAGGCCTACATGGCCCCCGAGTCGCGCTTCCACAAGAAGAAGGTCCAGTGGGGCGAGCCGAGCCAGAAGCGCGACGACGTCTCCGGCGGCGGCCTGATCAACCACATGACGCTGTGGGCGCGCAACAGGACCGGCCTGCACAACATGTTCAAGCTGTCCAGCCGCGCCTACACCGAGGGCTTCGTCTTCAAGTACGCGCGCATGGACGAGGAGCTGCTCGCCGAGCACGCCGACGGCGTGATGGGCACGACCGGCTGCCCGTCCGGCAAGATCCAGACCCGGCTGCGGCTCGGCCAGTTCGACGAGGCGCTCAAGGCCGCCGCCACCTTCCAGGACATCCTCGGCAAGGACAACTACTTCCTCGAGCTGATGGACCACGGCCTCGACATCGAGCGCCGCGTCCGGCAGGGCCTCATCGACATCGGCAAGAAGCTGAACATCCGGCCGGTCGTCACCAACGACTCGCACTACACCCACGAGTCGGAGGCGACCGCGCACGACGCGCTGCTGTGCGTCCAGGTCGGCAAGCAGCTCGCCGACCCCGACCGGTTCCGGTTCGACGGCAGCGGCTACTACCTGAAGACGGCGGACGAGATGCGGGCGATCGACGCGTCCGACATCTGGCTCGAGGGCTGCAAGAACACCCTCCTGCTCGCCGAGCGGGTCGACCCCGCGGGCATGTTCGAGCACCGCGACCTCAGCCCGCGCTTCCCCGTCCCCGAGGGGGAGACGGAGGAGAGCTGGTTCCGCAAGGAGGTCTGGGCGGGCCTGGAGCGGCGCTTCCCGGACGGCCTGCCGGACGGGTACCGGGAGCAGGCCGAGTACGAGATGGGCGTCATCCTCGGCAAGGGGTACCCGTCCTACTTCCTCGTCGTCGCCGACTTCATCATGTGGGCCAAGCAGAACGGCATCCTGGTCGGGCCGGGACGAGGGTCCGCGGCGGGCTCGCTGATCGCCTACGCGATGGGCATCACCGACCTCGACCCGATCCCGCACGGGCTGATCTTCGAGCGGTTCCTGAACCCCGAGCGCGCGTCCATGCCCGACATCGACATCGACTTCCCTGAAGACCGGCGCGCCGAGGTCATCAAGTACACGACGGAGAAGTGGGGCGCCGACAAGGTCTCCTTCATCGCCACCTTCGGCACCATCAAGGCGAAGGCCGCCATCAAGGACGCCGGCCGCGTCCTCGGCTTCCCGTACGCGCTGGGCGACCGGATCTCCAAGGCGTTCCCGCCCGCCGTCATGGGCAAGGACATCCCGCTGTCGGGCATCTTCGACGACAAGCACCCGCGCTACGGCGAGGCGGGCGAGCTGCGCAAGCTGTACGAGGAAGAGACCGACGTCAAGCAGATCATGGATCTGGCCCAGGGCCTGGAGGGGCTGATCCGGCAGACGGGCGTGCACGCCGCCGGGATCATCATGTCCGGTGAGACGATCACCGACCACGTGCCGATCATGCGCCGCGACGCCGACGGCGCGATCATCACGCAGTTCGACTACCCGACCTGCGAGACGCTCGGCCTGCTGAAGATGGACTTCCTCGGCCTGCGGAACCTGACGATCATCGACGACGCGCTCAAGGGGATCAAGAAGAACAAGGGCGTCGACGTCAACCTGCTCGAACTGCCGCTGGACGACCAGCCGACCTACGACCTGCTCGCCCGCGGCGACACGCTCGGGGTGTTCCAGTTCGACGGCGGCCCGATGCGCTCGCTGCTGCGGCTGATGAAGCCGGACAACTTCGAGGACATCTCCGCCGTCGGCGCCCTGTACCGGCCGGGCCCGATGGGCGCGAACTCCCACACCAACTACGCGCTGCGCAAGAACGGCCAGCAGGAGATCACCCCGATCCACCCGGAGCTGGAGGAGCCGCTCAGGGAGATCCTCGACACGACCTACGGCCTGATCGTCTACCAGGAGCAGGTCATGGCGATCGCGCAGAAGGTGGCGGGCTACACGCTCGGCAAGGCGGACCTGCTCCGCCGCGTCATGGGCAAGAAGAAGAAGGCCGAGCTGGACGCCCAGTTCGTCGGCTTCGAGCAGGGGATGATCGACAACGGCTTCTCCAAGGAGGCCGTCAAGACGCTGTGGGACATCCTCGTCCCGTTCTCCGACTACGCCTTCAACAAGGCGCACTCCGCCGCGTACGGCCTGGTCTCCTACTGGACCGCCTACCTCAAGGCGAACTACCCGGCCGAGTACATGGCGGGCCTGCTGACGTCCGTCGGCGACGACAAGGACAAGAGCGCCCTCTACCTGTCGGAGTGCCGCCGGATGGGGCTGAAGGTCCTGCCGCCGGACGTCAACACCTCCGAGGCCGACTTCACCCCGCTCGGCGACACCGAGATCCGGTTCGGCCTGTCGGCGGTCCGCAACGTCGGCCACAACGTGGTGGACGGGATCGTCGCGGCGCGCAGGGAGAAGGGCGCCTACACCGACTTCAACGACTTCCTCAGCAAGGTCCCGTCGCAGGTCTGCAACAAGCGGGTCGTGGAGTCGCTGATCAAGGCGGGCGCGTTCGACGAGCTCGGGCACCAGCGCAAGGCGCTGCTGATGGTGCACGAGCAGGCGATCGACTCGGTCATCGACATCAAGCGCAAGGAGGCCGTCGGGCAGGACTCGCTGTTCGGCGCGCTGGAGGACGACGGCGGCGAGGACGCCTTCGCCGTCGTGATCCCCGAGGGCGAGGAGTGGGACAAGACCACGCTGCTGGCCTTCGAGCGGGAGATGCTCGGCCTGTACGTCTCCGACCATCCGCTGCTGGGCGTCGAGCACATCCTGGAGCGCGAGGCCGACTGCGCCATCGCCGCCCTCAACGAGGGCGAGCGGCCGGACGGGCAGATCGTGATCATCGCGGGGCTGCTGTCCGGCCTGCAGCGCAAGGTCACCAAGCAGGGCAACTCGTGGGCCATGTTCCAGCTGGAGGACCTGGCCGGCTCCATCGAGGTGCTGTGCTTCCCGTCGTCGTACCAGCTGTGCTCCACGCTGCTCGCCGAGGACGCGATCCTCATCGTCAAGGGGAAGCTGGACCGCCGCGAGGACGTCGCGAAGATCATCGCGATGGAGGTCACCCAGCCGGACCTGACCATCACCGAGGGAACGGGCCCGCTGGCGGTGACGCTGCCGCTCGGCCGCTGCACCCCGCCGACCGTGTCGCGGCTGAAGGAGGTGCTGATCACCCACCCGGGCTCGTCGGAGGTGCATCTGCACCTGCAGAACGGGCCGCGCACCACGGTCGTCCGGCTGGACGACCGGCTGCGCGTCGCCCCGTCCCCGGCGCTGATGGGCGACCTGAAGCAGCTCCTCGGCCCGTCCTGCCTCGGCTAGCGGCCGGGCCGGCAGCCGCCGGGACCGGAACCGGCCGGAACCGGCGGCGTCAGCGGCCCGTCATCGATCCGTCGCCGCGGACGACACCGGGACGTCGCGGTGCCGGCCACGGGCGGCGGGCGGGGGCGCGGGCGTGAGGTCGGCCTGCCAGTCGACGAAGCGGCCCAGGCCGTCGAAGAGCGCGCGGGCGGTGCCGCCGCCGGGCAGCACCATCTCGGTCACCTCGTCGGTCTGCCGGTAGGCGACGCGGTGGTGCGACAGCAGGCCCGCGAGGGTGAGCCGGGGCTCGTGCGGGAACAGTCCGGCCGCGCCCGTGAGGAGCCGGGGGACGGGGATCGGGTCCCAGCCGGCGGCCGGCACCTGCGGGTCGTCCACGTGCAGGTAGGCCGAGCCGCCGTCGTAGCCGGCGCCGATGTAGCCGGCGCCGCGCAGCACCCCGCCCGCCGCCATCGCGATCAGCTCGCCGCCGTGCCCGGCCGGGCCGTCGTACCAGGACAGGTCGACCTCGGGCGTGGTGAACTCGGTGATGCCGAGCCGCTCGCCGAGGGCGCGGATCACCAGGGTCGGGACGACCGCCGGGTGGGCCTCGCCGAACTGCGGGTTGGCCCACCCCCACAGCCAGGTGCGCTCGCGCGCGGCGTAGGAGCCGAGCAGCGAGACGCGGACGGTGGCGCCGCCGCTGGCGTAGGTGCGGGCGGTGAGGTCGGCGCTCCAGTCCTCGCGCGGGAGGAACTCGGCGAGCGTCTCCTGCTGCTGCAGGACGACGGCCGCCAGGGCGGCGCCGAGGCGTTCGAACGCGGGACTGAATCCGGACATGTCGGGCACATTATCCCAGTAGCCGGGGCGGTCGCGGGTGTGAATCACAACGGGAGTCGGGCACCCTTCGATTGTCGAACGGCTGACCTGGGCAGGCTAGGCTTTCGCTGTCAGAGGACACTTCCACCTAGGAGCGTACGCAGTGCGGCGACCGACCGGGAGGCAGTTGACGACCTGGCTGGTCACCACCGCCATCGTGACGCTGCTCGGGCCGCTCGCGGGGCTGCTGTGGGGGAACACGATCCCCAAGGTGACCTATGTGATCGTCCAGGGTGAGGCGCTGGTCGCCGATCCGGAAGGCGAGGGGCCGATCGGGGTGGACGGCCGGTTCGCGCTGATCGCCCTCTCCCTCGGGCTGCTGTGCGGCATCGCCGCGTACCTGGCGGGCGGCCGCCGCAACGACGTCGCGCTGCTGCTCGGCCTGGCCGCCGGCGGCGTCGCCGCGTCCCTGCTCGCCTGGAAGACCGGCCACCTGATCGGGCTCGGCCACTTCCAGGACGTCGTCCGGCACGGCCGCGACGGCGCCACCGTCACCGGCGTCGCCGACCTGCGCGCCAAGGGCCTGCTGATGGCCTGGCCGCTGGTCGCGGTCGCCGCCTACGGCCTGCTGGAGGTGGTGTTCCGCCGGCTACCCCCGGGCGATCGCGGCGACGGTGGCGCCGGTGAGGGCGACGAGGTCGGCAGGGACGAGCTCGATCTGGAGTCCGCGCCGACCGGCCGAGACGTAGACGGTCCCGAGCGCTGACACCGACGCGTCGATCACCGTCGGCAGCCGGCGGCGCTGCCCCAGCGGGCTGATCCCGCCGACCACGTAGCCGGTGGCGCGCTCGGCGTCGCGCGGGTGGGCCATCACCGCCTTCTTGCCGCCCGCCGCCGCGGCCAGCGCCTTCAGGTCCAGCGACCCCGACACCGGGACGACGCCGACGGTCAGCCGCCCGTCCACCTCGGCCAGCAGCGTCTTGAAGACCTGGTCGTGCGGGACGCCGAGCGCGTCGGCCGCCGCCGCGCCGTAGGAGTCGGCGTCCGGATCGGGCTCGTAGGGATGCAGCGTGAACTCGATCCCGGCCTTCGCCGCGGCGACCGTGGCGGGCGTGCCCTTGCCGCCGGCCTTGCTCCCCCCTGTCTGCCTGCTCATGGGCCCAGTCTGCCGTGATCTTCGGCGCGGCGTCAGTTCAGGGTGAACGAGCCGTCCAGGAACTGGCCGGCCGGGATCATCGGCAGCTCGTCCAGGATCCGGTTCTCCCGGGCCAGCAGGTCGCGCTCGGCCGCCAGCCGCAGCGCCGCGTCCTCGCACTCCAGCAGCCGCTGCTTCTCGTGCCCGTCCAGCACGACCGACGCGGCGATCAGGTAGGACAGGGCCACCGGGTCGTCCGGCAGCTCCGGGTCCTCGACCGTGCCGGCTCCGGCGGCCGACAGCCGCTCCCGGTACAGCCGGAACAGCCGCCGCACGCGATGGGCGGTCGGCCCGGGATCGGCGCCCGGCTCCTCGGAGAGGAACTCCACCTCGCCCTGCAGGTAGGGGCGGGACCGGTCCAGCTCCTTGACCCGGAAGCGGCGCGTCCCGGTGGTGACGATGTCGTAGCGGCCGTCGGGGTGCCGCCTGGCCTCGCGCAGCTCGGCCAGGCAGCCGACGCCGGCGAGGCGGCGCGCCGCGTCCTGCCCGACCTCGTGGCCGAGCTCGATGCAGACCACGCCGAAGCCGCGCGGTTCGGGCCGTTCGAGCAGGTCGCCGACGAGCAGCCGGTACCGCTCCTCGAACAGGTGCAGCGGCAGCACCAGGCCGGGGAACAGCACGGTGCCCAGCGGGAACAGGGGGAGCCGCTCCGTCATGTCGCCTCTTTCCCGAGCCGGCCGGGGGGACGCCCTCGGCGCCAGCGTACGCCGCCGTCGATGATCTTGGTAAGGGCTGATTTTTCATAGTGTGAAGCAGGTGTCACGGGCCGGGCCGTCCGGGGCCGTCCGGGCCACTCGTGCCCGATTGGCCGTGCCGCCGCCGGGGGCGCCGCCGGTAGCGTCGGCGGCATGAGGATGCTCGTCGTGGACGCCTTCGCCGACCGCCCCTTCGCCGGGAACCCCGCCGGGGTCTGCCTGCTGGACGGTGCCGCCGACCCGGACTGGATGCAGCGGGTCGCGGCCGAGATGAAGCACTCGGAGACCGCGTTCGTCCGGCCCGTCGACGAGGCCGATGCGGACTTCGAGCTGCGCTGGTTCACGCCGCTCGTCGAGGTCGCGCTCTGCGGGCACGCGACAATGGCCGCCGCGCACGCCCTCTACGACACCGGCACCGTGCCCGCCGGCCGCCCGATCCGCTTCCGGACGCTGAAGAGCGGCGTCCTCACCGTCACCCGCGACGCGGACGGCGCCCTGGCGATGGACTTCCCCGCCTGCCCGCCCGAGGCCGCCGCGCCCCCGGCCGAGCTGGCCGGGGCCCTCGGCGGCGTCGAGATCGGGTGGACGGGGCGCAACGTCCAGAACGACCTGGTCGTCGAGCTCGCCGACGAGGACGTGGTGCACCGGCTGGCGCCCGACATGGCGGCGCTCGGGCGGATCGACGCGCGCGGGGTCGTCGTCACGGCGCGGCTCGCCGAGCGCGAGCACGACCGCGAGCACGACTTCGTGTCCCGCTTCTTCGGCGCGCGGATCCTGCTCGGCGACGGCGAGGACCCCGTCACCGGTTCGGCGCACTGCGCGCTCGCCCCGTTCTGGGGGGAGCGGATGGGCCTGGAGGAGTTGACCGGCTACCAGGCGTCCGAGCGCGGCGGCTACGTCCGGATGGCGCTGCGCGGCGACCGGGTGATCATCTCCGGCGAGGCGGTCACCGTGCTGGACGGGACGCTGCGGGTCTGAGCGATGTCGCTCCTGTGACGGATGTCGCCCCTGTGGCGACAGGGACGGGTGGCGCCCTCCGGGGCGGCGACACGGGCGTCTCGGCACCTGAGACGGTGCGCGAGGGACGGGAGCCACTCCGTAGACTGGGCGGGTGATTTCCCGTATCGACCTGCGCGGCTCGCTTCCCGGCGACCTGCGCACCGTGCTGCCCCGCGCCGAACTCGACGTCGAGGCCGCCCTGGACAAGGTGCGGCCGATCTGCGAGGACGTGCGCCATAGGGGCTCGCAGGCGGTGCGGGAGCACACCCGGGTCCTGGACGGGGTCGAGCTGGAGAGCACCCGCGTCCCGGTCCGGGCCGTCCACCAGGCCCTCGCCGGGCTCGACGCGGCCGTGCGGGAGGCGCTGGAGGAGAGCATCCGCCGCGCCCGCGCCGTGCACCGCGACCAGCGCCGCACCGACACCACCACGCGGGTCGTGCCCGGCGGCACCGTCACCGAGCGGTGGATCCCGGTCGGCCGCGTCGGCCTGTACGTGCCGGGCGGCCGCGCCGTCTACCCGTCCAGCGTGGTCATGAACGTCGTCCCGGCGCAGGAGGCGGGCGTCGAGTCGCTCGCCGTGACCTCGCCCGCGCAGAAGGAGTTCGGCGGCCTGCCGCACCCGACGATCCTGGCGGCGTGCGCGCTGCTCGGCGTCGAGGAGGTCTACGCGGTGGGCGGCGCGCAGGCGATCGCGATGTTCGCCTACGGCACCGACGAGTGCCCGCGCGTCGACCTGGTCACCGGGCCGGGCAACGTGTACGTCGCCGCCGCGAAGCGGCTGCTCAAGGGCGTGATCGGCATCGACGCCGAGGCCGGCCCGACCGAGATCGCCATCCTCGCCGACGACACCGCCGACCCGGTGGACGTCGCCGCCGACCTGATCAGCCAGGCCGAGCACGACACGCTCGCCGCCGCCGTCCTGGTGACCGACTCGGCGCGGCTCGCCGACGAGGTCGAGCGGGAGCTGAAGGCGCAGGTGGCCCGCACCAAGCACACCGAGCGGATCACCGAGGCGCTCGCCGGGCGCCAGTCCGGCATCGTGCTGGTCGACGGGATCGACGACGGCCTGAAGGTCGTGGACGCCTACGCCGCCGAGCACCTGGAGATCCAGACCGCCGACGCGGCCGCCGTCGCCGACCGCGTCCGCAACGCCGGCGCGGTCTTCGTGGGCCCGTACGCGCCGGTGTCGCTCGGCGACTACCTCGCCGGGTCCAACCACGTCCTGCCGACCGGCGGGTGCGCGTGCCATTCGTCCGGGCTGTCGGTGCAGACGTTCCTGCGCGGCGTCCATGTCGTGGAGTACGACCGCGACGCCCTCGCCGAGGCCACCGGGCGCGTCGTCGCGCTCGCCGAGGCCGAGGACCTGCCCGCGCACGGCGCGGCGCTCAAGGCCCGCTTCGACTGGGAGATCCCTTCGTGACTTCGCCGAACGACCTGCCGCTGCGGGACGACCTGCGCGGCCGGGAGCCCTATGGCGCGCCGCAGCTGGACGTCCCGTACGCGCTGAACACCAACGAGAACCCCTACCCGCCGTCCGATCGGCTGGTGAAGGCGCTCGGCGAGGCCGTCATGGACGTCGCCGGGTCGCTGAACCGCTACCCCGACCGCGACGCCGTCGCGCTCCGCGAGGACCTCGCCGCCTTCCTGAACACCGACACGCCCGGCGCCGGCCTCACCGCCGGGCGGGTGTGGGCGGCGAACGGCTCCAACGAGATCATCCAGCAGATCCTGCAGGCGTTCGGCGGGACGGGCCGCACCGCGCTCGGCTTCGAGCCGTCCTACTCGATGCACCCGATCATCACCGGGGTGTCCGGGACCGGCTGGATCAACGCGTTCCGCGACGAGGACTTCGGCCTGGAGCCGGCCCGCGCGATCGCGGCCGTCGAGGAGCACCGGCCCGGCATCGTGTTCCTGACCTCGCCGAACAACCCGACCGGCACCGCGCTGCCGCTGGAGGCCATCGAAGCCGTCCTGGACGCCGCGCCCGGCATGGTCGTCGTCGACGAGGCCTACGCCGAGTTCCGCCGCGCGGGCACCCCGTCGGCGCTGACGCTGCTGGACGGCAACCCGCGGCTGATCGTCACCCGGACGATGTCCAAGGCGTTCGCGATGGCGGGCGCCCGGCTCGGCTACCTCGCCGCCGACCCCGCCGTGATCGAGGCGCTGCTGCTCGTCCGGCTGCCCTACCACCTGTCGGCCGTCACCCAGGCGGTGGCGCGCACCGCGCTCGCACACGGCGAGGAGCTGCTCGGCGGCGTCGAGGCGCTGCGCCGCGAACGCGACGACCTGGTCGCGTGGCTGCGCGCCGAGGGGCTCCGGGTGGCCGACTCCGACGCCAACTTCGTGCTGTTCGGGACGTTCCCGGACCGCCGGAGGGTCTGGGAGGCGCTGCTGGAGCGCGGCGTGCTGATCCGCGAGGTCGGGCCGCCCGAGTGGCTGCGGGTGAGCGTCGGCACCCCCGAAGAGATGGCCGCCTTCCGCACTGCCCTCAAGCAAGCAATGAAGGAGAGCGTGTGACGCGCAAGGGAAAGGTCGAGCGCGGGACCAAGGAGACGCGGGTCCTCGTCGAGATCGACCTGGACGGGACCGGTCAGGTCGACGTGGCGACCGGCGTGGGGTTCTTCGACCACATGCTGGCGCAGCTCGGCAAGCACGGGTCGTTCGACCTGACCGTCAAGACGGCCGGCGACCTGCACATCGACAGCCACCACACGATCGAGGACACCGCGATCGCGCTCGGCCGGGCGTTCCGCGAGGCGCTCGGCGACAAGGCCGGCATCCGCCGCTTCGCCGACGCCTCCATCCCGCTGGACGAGGCGCTCGCGCAGGTCACCGTGGACGTGTCGGGCCGCCCCTACCTCGTGCACGTGGAGCCGGACGGCATGGCGCCGATGATCGGCCCCGAGTACGACACCACGATGACCCGGCACATCTTCGAGTCGTTCGTGTCGAACGCTCAGGTGGCGCTGCACGTCCACGTCCCGTACGGGCGCAACGCGCACCACATCGTCGAGGCGCAGTTCAAGGCGCTGGCGCGCGCGCTGCGCGACGCGGTGGCGTTCGACCCGAAGGTGCACGGCATCCCGTCCACCAAGGGAGCGCTGTAGCCGTGGACATCGGCGGACTGCACTTCACCTTCTTCAACATCGCCGTCTTCGCGGTCGCGCTGTTCCTGCTCGCCGGGGTCTACAGCTTCATCAGGCAGGGCCTCAAGGGCGCCGCGCTGATCGTGCTGTTCCTGGCCGGGCTGGCGTTCGCCGGGGGAGTGATGTGGCTGTGAGCCCGAACGTCGTCGTGCTCGACTACGGGTCGGGCAACCTGCGCTCGGCCGAGCGCGCCGTGGCCCGCGCGGGCGCCGACGTCACCGTCACCGCCGACTGGGACGCCGCACTCGCCGCCGACGGCCTGGTCGTGCCGGGCGTCGGCGCGTTCGCCGCCTGCATGGCGGGCCTGCGCTCGGTGCGCGGCGAGCAGATCATCGGCCGCCGCCTCGCCGGGGGCCTGCCCGTCCTCGGCATCTGCGTCGGCATGCAGATCCTGTTCTCCAAGGGCATCGAGCACGGCGTCACCACGGAGGGCTGCGACGAGTGGCCCGGCACGGTCGACGGGCTGGAGGCGCCGGTCGTCCCGCACATGGGCTGGAACACCGTGGACGTCCCGGACGGCTCCGTCCTGTTCCAGGGGCTCGCGGACGCCCGGTTCTACTTCGTCCACTCCTACGCGGCGCGCCGCTGGGAGCTGGCGCCCGACCCGACCGGCACCATCGAGCCGCCGCTGGTCACCTGGGCCGAGCACGGCGACCGGTTCGTCGCGGCGGTCGAGAACGGCCCGCTGTGCGCGACCCAGTTCCACCCGGAGAAGTCCGGCGACGCGGGGGCGCGGCTCCTGCGCAACTGGCTGTCCACCCTCTCCTGACCGCGCCCGCGCGCCGCTCGCGCCGGGGACGCTCACCTGTATCGATAGGGTTTCCGCATGACTCTGACGCTCCTTCCCGCCGTTGACGTCGCCGACGGACAGGCGGTCCGCCTGGTGCAGGGCGAGGCCGGCACCGAGACCTCCTACGGCGCCCCCCTCGACGCCGCGCTGGCCTGGCAGGACGCGGGTGCGGAGTGGATCCATCTGGTCGACCTGGACGCGGCGTTCGGGCGCGGCTCCAACCGGGAGTTGCTCGCCGAGGTGACCGGGCGGCTGGACGTGAAAGTGGAGCTGTCGGGCGGCATCCGCGACGACGCGTCGCTGGAGGCGGCGCTGTCGACCGGCTGCGCGCGGGTCAACATCGGCACCGCCGCGCTGGAGAACCCGGACTGGTGCCGCAAGATCATCGCCTCGCACGGCGACAAGATCGCGGTCGGTCTGGACGTCCGGGGCACGACGCTCGCCGCGCGCGGCTGGACGCGCGAGGGCGGCGACCTGTGGGAGGTCCTCGCCCGGCTGGAGGCCGACGGCTGCCCGCGCTACGTCGTCACCGACGTCACCAAGGACGGCACGCTGCGCGGCCCGAACACCGAGCTGCTGCGCGAGGTCTGCTCCCGCACCGACAAGCCGGTCGTCGCGTCCGGAGGCGTCTCGTCCCTGGACGACCTGCGCGAACTCGCCAAGCTCGTGGAGGCCGGAGTCGAGGGCGCCATCGTCGGCAAGGCGCTGTACGCGCAGGCGTTCACGCTGGAAGAGGCCCTGGAGGCGGTGAAGTGACCGTCGCCGTACGGGTCATCCCCTGCCTGGACGTCGATGCCGGGCGCGTCGTCAAGGGCGTCAACTTCCAGAACCTGCGGGACGCCGGCGACCCCGTCGAGCTGGCCCGCCGCTACGACGCCGAGGGCGCCGACGAGCTGACGTTCCTGGACATCACCGCGTCCAGCGCCGACCGCTCCACCACCTACGACGTGGTGCGCCGCACCGCCGAGCAGGTGTTCATCCCGCTGACCGTCGGCGGCGGCGTCCGCACCGTCGACGACATCGACCGGCTGCTGCGCGCCGGCGCCGACAAGGTGTCGGTCAACACCGCCGCGATCGCGCGGCCGGAGTTCCTGCGGGAGGCCGCGCACCGGTTCGGCTCGCAGTGCATCGTGCTGTCGGTCGACGCGCGCCGCGCCGACGGCACCGAGTCCGGGTTCGAGGTGACGACGCACGGCGGTCGCAAGGGCACCGGCATCGACGCCGTCGAATGGGCGCGCCGCGGCCAGGAGCTCGGCGTCGGCGAGATCCTGCTGAACTCCATGGACGCCGACGGCACCAAGGCCGGCTTCGACCTGGAGATGCTGCGCCGCGTCCGGGAGGCCGTCACCGTGCCCGTCATCGCCAGCGGCGGCGCGGGCGCCGTGGCGCACTTCGCCCCGGCCGTCGCCGCCGGCGCCGACGCGGTGCTCGCCGCCAGCGTCTTCCACTTCGGCGAGATGAAGATCTCCGAGGTGAAGGACGCGCTGCGCGGCGAGGGCAACCCCGTCCGCTGACCCCGTCCGCCGACCCCTCGCCGCGAGAAGGAAACCCCCCGTGACCGCTTCACCCCGGTGCGCCCTCGCCACCTGCGCACGGCTGCCCGAGGGCAGCGACGACGCGCGAATGCTCGCCGCCGTCCCCGGCGGCCACGACCTGCTGTACGCCCGCGTCGACCTGATCCCCGGCCCGGACGGCGAGCCGCTCCTGATCGAACTGGAACTGACGGAGCCCGCCCTCTATCTCGAACACGCCCCCCGGCAGCGACGCCCGCTTCGCCAAGGCCGTCGCCGGCCGGCTCTGAAACCCTAGGCGGGGTCCTCCTCGGGGGCCGGGGTCGCGGATTCGGGCGAGGCGCCGGCGATCGGAAGGATGATCGCCGAGGGGTGGTCCGGGTCGTGGAAGACCTCCTGGGACGCCTGGACCATCCGGCGGGCGGTGGCGAGCGGCTCGCCGGTGCCGGGGTTCGCGGCGACCTTCGGGTGGGCGCCGCTGGTCACGTGCACGCGGACGCGGTGGCCGCGCGCGAAGCGGTGCCCGGTCGGCCACAGGTCGACCGCGATGCGGCGGACGCCGGCCGTGCCGACCGGCTTCTCGGCGAACGCGGGGAGGCGCAGCCCGCCCTCGCAGACGTTGCGGGACGTCCCGTCCGGGGCGACGTCGCAGAGCCGGACGACGAAGTCGGTGTGCTCGCGGTCGGAGCGGACGAACAGGTCGGCGCCGACCGGGCCGATCACCTCGAGGGGCTCGGTGAGCGGCGGCGAGGTGAACACCAGCACGTCCGGGCGGCCTTCCAGCGGCCGGTTGTCGACGG
This sequence comes from Actinomadura napierensis, assembly GCF_039529375.1. Classification (NCBI taxonomy): domain Bacteria; kingdom Bacillati; phylum Actinomycetota; class Actinomycetes; order Streptosporangiales; family Thermomonosporaceae; genus Actinomadura; species Actinomadura napierensis. The sequence continues at coordinate 3,970 of NZ_BAAAMR010000112.1, read as the reverse complement.
GGCGGGAGCTGCCGAGCAGGGTCGGGCCGCCGAGCGCGGGGGTGGGGCGGGCCGGATCGAACCGGTACGTGCTCGGCTCGGACGGGCGGGGGCCGTCCTCGCCGAGGCCGCCGCCGGGGTGCAGGTGCCAGCGGTCCTGGCGCATGCCGGGCGGGGGCCAGTCGCCGTAGTGCCGCCACTCGCGGGCGCCGGTGACGTACAGCCGGACGGGTTCGGCGCGCAGCCCGGACGGGTCGCCGAGCAGGTGCGCGCGGAACCAGGCGAGCGTCTCGCGGAACGACACGAGCCCGTGCCGGGCGTCGGTGTGCCACCAGGGGCCGATGGTGAGGTACGGCCGGTGCCCGGCCGCGCGCAGCGCCAGGTAGTCCTTGATCTCCCACGGCAGGAACACGTCGTACCAGCCGCCGAGCAGGGCGACGGGCGCCTCGACGCCGCCGACGGTGCCGCTGAAGTCGCGGCCGTCCCAGTAGCCCGCGTCCGTGCCGTGGTTGGCGAGCAGGTCCTGGTAGAAGCGCATCTGCGCGCCGCCGGTCGCCACGTCCAGCTCCGACAGGGGGAGGCCCGAGCGGGCGGCGCGGACGGCGCGGCGGCGCGACAGCAGCGTCGCCGTCAGCAGGCCGAGCGGCTGCTGCTGCCGGTGGGTGAGGTCGGTCCAGGTGAGCGTGGACTCCAGCGCGAACGAGCCGCCGACGTAGGCGGCGTCCCGGAACGACGACGCGGTGATCTGCAGCGACATCGCCTTCAGCTCCGGGCCGGCCTCGGCGGCGATCGCCCAGGCGGAGTAGCCGAGGTAGCTGGCGCCGTAGGTGGCGAACGCGCCGCCGAACCACGGCTGCTCCTTCAACCACGCGACGGTGGCGAGGCCGTCGTCGCGCTCGCCGCCGAGCGGGTCGAACTCGCCGCCGGACCCGAACGTCCCGCGCGAGCTCTGCACGACCAGCTGGAACCCGAACGGGACGAACAGCAGGCCGTTCGCCAGCGCGGCGGGGCCGCGCCGCCCGTACGGGGTGCGCACCAGGATGGTCGGCGGCGGCCGCCGCGCCCCCTCCGGGACGTAGCGGTCGGCGAGCAGCGTCACGCCGTCCGGCATCGTGACCGGCAGGTCGCGCTCCACCGTGTAGCGGAGCCCGCGCGGGCGGCGGATCCGGATCGGCGGGGCGGGCAGTCGGTCCCTGAGGGCCATGCGACCTCCCAAGATTGCTACTACCTAGTAGGGTAACCGCTCGCGCCCGGCCGACACCTCCGCGGCTTGCAGAAGTCCCTGACGTGCGGGTACGCGGTCTGGGATCGTGGCGGCACGACACGGTGACGTTCGGATCGGGGGGACCGGGATGGGGCCGGGAGCGAACGGTCCGGCGGGACCCGCGCCGCCCGCGTGGTCCGCGCCGTCCGCCCCACCCGTGTCGCGCGTACCGTCCGCGGGCTGGTACGCGCTCCCCGTCGCGCTCGTCGTGCTGGCCGCCGCGGGGTTCCTCACCGTGACGGCGCTGACGCGGGACGAGTCCGACGCCGCCCGCGGGCCCACCGCGACCGGCGACGCGGCGAGCGGCCTGCTCGTCCGGCTGTCGGCCGGGCACACCTACTTCCTCTACGTGCGCCGGGACGGCTCCGCGCCGTTCGGGTGCGCCGTCGCGCCGGGCGCCGGGCGGGACCGCGTCCGGCTCACCCGCAAGAACTCCTCGCGCGCGGCCGACCGCCCCGGCTACCGCTACACCGCGTCGATGACGGCGCCGGTGACCGGTCCGGCCGTGCTGACCTGCCAGGGCACGGACGGGCCGCTGCTGGTGACGCCGGACGGCGGCGCCCGCTTCTACGCCGGGGTCGCGTCCCTCGTCGCGCTCGGCCTCTGCGGGGCAGCCGCGGCCGTGTCCGTCCTGACGCTGGTCCGCCGCGGCCGTGCCCGGCGGCGGACGCGGGCACGCGTCGCCGGAGCGGCCGCCCGCGCGGCCCGCCTCGCCGCCGGACCGCGCCTGTACTGACCGGCACGCGTCCCGCTTCAGGCGGGGAAGGTCAGCAGGCGTATCCGGCGTCGCGGGCGAGGTGGCGGCCGATGACCATCCGCTGGATCTGGTTGGCGCCCTCGAAGATCTGCATCACCTTCGCCTCCCGCATGTACCGTTCCACGGGATGGTCGCGGGTGTAGCCGTCGCCGCCCAGCACCTGCACCGCGTCGGCCGTCACCTTCATCGCCGCGTCGGTCGCGGCGAGCTTGGCGATGGACGCCTGCCGCGCGAACGGCAGCCCGCGGTCCTTGCGCCGGGCGGCCTCCAGGTATCCGGCGCGGGCCGTCTCCACGGCCGCGGCCATGTCGGCGAGCAGGAACGCGATCCCCTGGTTGGCGATGACCGGGCGGCCGAACTGGCCGCGCCCCGCCGCGTACCGGACGGCGTGGTCCAGCGCGCCCTGCGCCAGCCCGACGGCGCACGCGGCGATGCCGAGCCGCCCCGCGTCCAGCGCCGCCGCCGCGATCGGGAATCCGCAGCCCTCGTCGGCGATCCGCCAGTCGTCGGGCACCCACGCGTCCTCGAAGTGCAGCCGCGCGGTGGTGGAGGCGGTGAGGGCCATCTTGCGCTCGGGCGGCCCGAACGCCAGGCCGTCCATGCGCCCCTCGACGAGGAAGCAGGTGAGCCCGCCGGGGCCGCCGGACGTGCGGGCGAACAGCACGTAGAAGTCCGCCTCGCCGCCGTGCGTGATCCACGTCTTGGTGCCGGTGATCCGGTAGCCGTCCCCGTCCGGGACCGCGAGCGTGCTGAGCCCCGCCGCGTCCGGCCCGGTGAACTCCTCGGCCAGCGCGTACCCGCCGAGCAGGTCGCCCTCCAGCAGCTCCGGCAGCTGCTTGCGCTGCACGTCGGTGCCGCAGGCGAACAGCGGGAAGCAGGACAGGGTGTGCACGCTCACCCCGACCGCGACCGACGCCCACACCGCCGCGATCTCCTCCAGCACCTGCAGGTACACCTCGTACGGCTGGCCGCCCCCGCCGAGGTCCGGCGGATAGGGCAGGCCGAGCAGCCCGGCGCGGCCCAGCATCCGGAAGATCTCGCGGGGGAACGCGCCGGCCTCCTCGGCGGGCGCGGCGCGCGGCGCCAGTTCCCGGCGGGCGATGTCGCGGGCGAGCGCGACCACGTCTGCGGCCTCGGGCGAGGGGAGCATGCGATCTGCGGGCATGCCCACATCATGGCTGATCAGAGGCGCTGCGCGGGGCGGACCGGAAATGGTCTCCGCTTTGTTCCTTTTGACGCCGGGAACAAAAACGCCCGAGCGTGGTAAACCTTCCTCCCGCACGTTCGTCTCTGCTCCGTGACGTACCAGCAGCAGACGACAGGGGCCATCGCGGTGCCGCTCACGCGTCCCGGCGACGGGTACGAGGAACTGTTCACCGCCCACTTCTGGGGCCTGGTCCGGCTCGCGACCCTCCTCGGCGCCGACGACGCGGAGGACGTGGTGCAGGACGCGTTCGTCCGGCTGCACCGCAAGCGCCGCACCCTGCGCGACCAGAACGCCGCGCTGGCCTACCTGCGCTCCAGCGTGTGCAACGCGGCCCGCAGCCGGCTGCGGCACCTGCGGATGGCGCGCCGCCGGCACGCGCAGCTCGCGCCGCCGTCCGAGGCCGGGTCCGCCGAGCACCAGGTGGTGCACGACGAGGACGTCCGTGCCCTGCTGGCCGCCGTCGCGGACCTGCCCGGCCGGCAGCGCGAGGTGCTGGTGCTGCGCTACTGGCTGGACCTGAGCGAGCGCGACACCGCCGAGACCCTGGGCATCGCCCTCGGCACGGTCAAGGCCCACACCGCCCGCGCCATCGCGGCGCTCGGCCGGCGCTTGAAGGACGAGGAGGCGACATGAACGGCATCGAGGAACGGCTGAAGGACGCGTTCGGCGCGCGGGCGGGCACCGTCCGCCCGCACCCCGGCGCCCGCGCGGAGAACGCCCGCCGGATCCGCCGGTCGCGGACCCGGCGCCGGGTGGCCGCGCC
>NZ_BAAAMR010000111.1:0-31017 GCF_039529375.1 Actinomadura napierensis | reverse complement strand
CGCTGCCGGCCGGGCGCCCCGCCGCCTCGGACACCGCGATCCGGCCGTTGTTGAGCGCCGCGAGCAGGTCGGGGTCGCCGGCCGCGAACACCGCCCGCAGCCGGTCCCGCGCGGCCCGCGCGGGCTCGCCGTCGGCCAGGTAGAGCAGGGCGTGGCCGGCGCGCAGCCCGCCGCGCAGGTAGGCCGCCAGGACGGCGTGCCGTTCCGCGCCGTTGCCGTAGGCGAGGAAGAGATGGTCGCCGAAGCGCATCTCCCCGACCGCCGTGCGGTCCCCGCCCGCCATGAGCGACACGTCCCTCCGCTCGCCAGGTCCGGTCCCCGGTTCACCCGGTCCGTTCCACGACCGCCACTCCGGACCGCGCCAGCAGCCCGGACTCGCGCAGCCGGCCGGCCAGCTCCGGGGCGGCGCCGCGCAGCAGCAGGCCGCGGTTCGCGCCGAGGCCCGGCAGGTCCGCGTCGGCCAGCAGCCGCAGCCCGGCCTCGTCGCAGCGGGTCAGCCCGCCCAGGTCCAGGCAGAGCAGGCCCGCCGTGGACGCGACCGACGCCAGCACCTTCTCCGCCGCCGGGCTCGTCGCGGCGTCCAGCACCCCGGCCAGCGCCGCTCCCGGCGGCGCGAAGGTCGGCGTGATGCGCAGCGCGCCGTCGTCGTAGTGGTCGTCCGCCCGCACCCGGCCCATGTGGCCGGCCTCCAGCTCCGCCAGCCGCGCCTCGTCGAACCAGCGGCGGTCGAACTGGCAGATCGCCATCGCCTTCAGGTCGGTGGTCATGAACACCTGGTCGAGCATGCGCTCGAAGTCGCCGTGCCGCTCGGTCCCGGGCCAGCGGCGCAGCGAGAACCGCGCCTCCCCGGCGATCCGGACCCCCGGGTAGCCCTGCACGAGCGCCAGGTCGATCTCCGTGGCCATCAGCTCCAGGCTCTCGTCCGGATCGAACCTGCCGCTGGCCAGGAACGTCTCCTCGGCGGTGCGGACGACGAAGTGCCCGGCATCCAGCGCCGCGGCGAAATCGAAGCCGTCGTCCTCCTGCGGGCGGACGGTGTCGGGCCCGGCGTCCGCCCGGCTGCCGAGCCAGGCGGCGACGTCCCGGCCGGGCACCGCGTCGGAGATGTAGATCACCTTGTGGCCGGCGCGCACGCCGTCGCGCACGTAGGTGGCCATGACCGAGCGCCGCTCGGCCTCGCTGTCGAAGAACAGGCACAGATGGTCGCCCAGCTCCATCGAGCCCACGGGCTTGCTGTGACCGGCCGTTGCCGGCATCGCGGCCTCCGGTTGACGTAGGGCCCGCCGTCCACGGCGGGCCTGGCGGCGTCCCCTCACCCCCAGTGGACACCACTGACGGCGTCCGCGTCCCGACAATCGGTGATGTCGCGCATGGCCGGGTGCGGACGCGCGTGGACCGGCTCTCGCCGCCGCGCCGCCGCCGGCGCGCGCCGCCGCCGCGTCGCCAGGGCGTGCTACCAGAGGGCGCGGACGAGGCCCTCCTGCAGCATCGTCAGCCAGTCGTAGGCCGCGAACATCGGCGCGCGCGGGTCGCGCGGGTCGAGCTGCTCGGCCTCCTCGTACCACTCCTCGCTGATGTCCAGCCGGGTGCCGAGCGCCAGCCGCACGTCGTTCAGCGCGCGCAGCCACATCTGCGCATGCTCCTTGTCGAGGACGATGTCGGCGCCGGGGTCCTTCAGCTCGTCCAGCACCGCCTGCGCCGCCTCGCGCTTGCCGTCCCGCAGCCCCATCTCGGTGTAGCGGCGGAACTCCCCGGCCGCCTCGCCGTCGTCGCGGTAGGCGTCCGGGAACAGCCGCGCCAGCACCGGGTCGTCCGGCTTGACGGCGTTCTCGGCGATGCCCATGGAGGCCAGCTCGCCCTCCTCGCCCGGGGCGTCCCCGAGCAGCGACACCAGCTGCTCCATCAGCGCCCGCACGAGCACCGCCTCCTCGGCCTCCAGCCGCACGACGACGCCCTTGCGGGTCTTCTTCACGTTGCTCATCGGATCGCTCCGCCGATCGGCTCCGGGATCAGTTCTCCTCGAGGGGCTTCGCCGGGACCGGTTCCTCCCGAGGGGGGACACCCCCCTGCACCCCCCGGCCGGCTTCGCCGGATCAGTCGTCCCGCTTCACGGTGGCCCACAGCCCGTAGGAGTGCAGGATCTCCACGTCCCGCTCCATCTCCTCCCGGGTGCCCTTGGCCACGACGGCACGGCCCTTGTGGTGGACGTCGAGCATCAGCTTCTCGGCCTTGCTCTTGGGGTAGCCGAAGACGGCCTGGAACACGTACGTGACGTACGACATCAGGTTGATCGGGTCGTTCCAGACGATCGCCAGCCAGGGCCGGTCGGCGCGCACGTCCTCCTCGGCGTCGGGCCGCTCCAGCTCGACCGGTGCGGGTGCCGTGCTCATGATCCCGCTCCGCCGCTCATGACGTTCATCGGCCGCGTCTCCCCCTTTCCGCGCGTTGTCGGGCCGCCCACGCACCCGATGCTATGCGTCCCCGGGCCGTCCGGTGCGATCTTCGCGCGCCGCCCGCACCCCGCCGGAGCGCGCCACCGGGTGTGATGGCCTCCACGTCCATGGTGCCCGCACCTGGCCTTAGGGTTCCACTTGTGGACCTTGACGACGGCACCGCACTGCTGACCGACCAGTACGAGCTGACGATGCTGCAGGCCGCACTGCGCAGCGGGACGGCCGGCCGGCGCGCGGTCTTCGAGGTCTTCGCGCGCAGCCTGCCGGCCGGGCGCCGCTACGGCGTCGTCGCGGGGACCGGGCGGCTGCTGGACGCGATCGAGGCGTTCCGGTTCGACGCCGCGGAGCTGGAGTTCCTGACCGCCAACGGGATCGTGGACGACCCGACGGCGCATTGGCTGGAGAAGTACCGCTTCTCCGGGAACGTCTGGGGTTACGCCGAGGGCGACTGCTACTTCCCGGAATCGCCGATCCTGGTGGTGGAGGGGACGTTCGCGGAGGCGGTCCTGCTGGAGACCGTCGCGCTGTCGATCCTCAACCACGACTGCGCGATCGCGTCGGCCGCGTCCCGGATGGTGCACGCCGCGCAGGACCGCCCGATCATCGAGATGGGGTCGCGGCGCGCCCACGAGCGCGCCGCCGTCGCGTCCGCCCGCGCCGCCTACATCGCCGGGTTCACCACCACCTCGAACCTGGAGGCGGGCCGGCTCTACGGCGTCCCCACGGCCGGGACGAGCGCGCATTCCTTCACCCTCCTGCACGACAGCGAGCGGCACGCCTTCGAGGCGCAGCTGGCCGCCCTCGGCGAGGGCACGACGCTGCTGGTCGACACCTACGACGTCGAGCGGGCCGTCCGGACGGCCGTGGAGCTGGCCGGGCCGTCCCTCGGCGCCGTCCGCATCGACAGCGGCGACCTCGGCGTCATGGCCCGCCGCGTGCGCGAGCAGCTCGACTCCCTGGGCGCGCACGACACGCGCATCGTGGTGACCGGCGACCTCGACGAGTACGGCATCGCCGCCCTCGCCGCCGCGCCGGTGAACGGCTACGGCGTGGGGACGTCCCTGGTGACGGGGTCCGGCGCCCCGACCGCCTCCCTCGTCTACAAACTCGTCGCCCGCGCCGACGGCCCGGACGACGACGCGCCCATGCGCCCGGTCGCGAAGCGGTCCACGGGCAAGCCCAGCCGCGGCGGCCGCAAGAGCGCCGTCCGGCGCATCGATGCCCACGGCACCGCCTACGCCGAGACGGTGTCGGTCGGGGAGCCCGCCCCGGGCCGGCGGGACCGCGTCCTGCACGTCCCGCTCGTCCGCGACGGCGAGATCGTCGGCCGCGAGTCGCTGCGGGACGCCCGCGAGCGGCACGTCCGCTCCGTCGCGGAGCTGCCCCCGACCGCGCTCCAGCTGTCCAAGGGCGAGCCCGCCGTGCCGACCGAGTTCGTCGAGGGCGGCCCGCGCACCTGAACGGCGGGCGGGCGGCGGCCTCCGGCCGGACGGCGCGCTGAAGAGCACCGGGGACGCTGGGGTAGCGTCGACGGCGGGGAGAAAACCGGCAGAGGAGCGGTCGTGGGCAAGAAGGCTCTGATCATCGTGGACGTGCAGAACGACTTCTGCGAGGGCGGGTCGCTGGCCGTCGGCGGCGGCGCGGGCGTGGCCGCGGCCATCTCCGGCCACCTCGCCGGGCACCGCGCCGGCTACGCGCACATCGTCGCGACCCGCGACTTCCACCTCGACCCCGGCGCCCACTTCTCCGACCGGCCCGACTTCGTCGACAGCTGGCCCCCGCACTGCGTGATCGGCACGCCCGGCGCCGACTTCCACCCCGGCCTGACGCTCGCCCCCATCGAGACGGTGTTCAGCAAGGGCCGCGAGACCGCCGCCTACAGCGGCTTCGAGGGCGTCTCCGACGACGGCGCCCCGCTCGCCGACTGGCTCTCCGCCCGCGGCGTCGACGCCGTGGACGTCGTCGGCATCGCCACCGACCACTGCGTCCGCGCGACCGCCGTCGACGCCGCCCGCGCCGGGCTGCGCACCACCGTGCTGCTCGACCTCACCGCGGGCGTCGCCAAGACCACCGTCGACCGCGCCCTGGAAGAGCTCGGCCGCGAGGGCGTGGCGCTGTCCGGCGAACCGGTCGTGAGCGCCTGAACCGTGGACACCCCCCGAGAAGTCACCGTCATCCTGGTCGCCGGCGTGTCGGGCAGCGGCAAGAGCACCGTCGGGAGCCTGCTCGCCGAGCGGCTCGGCTGGGACTACGCCGAGGCCGACGCGTTCCACTCCCCGGCCAACATCGCCAAGATGCGCGCCGGGCACCCGCTGACCGACGCCGACCGCGCCCCCTGGCTGCGCGCCATCGCCGCCTGGATCGACGACCGCCTCGACTCCGGCCGGCCCGGCGTCGTCACCTGCTCGGCCCTCAAGCGCGCCTACCGCGACGAGCTGGCGGGCGGCCGGCCCGCCGTCCGCACCGTGCTGCTCGACGGCGACCGCGACGTCATCGCCGAGCGGATGCGCAGGCGGCACGGCCACTTCTTCGGCGCCGGCCTGCTCGACAGCCAGTTCGCCGACCTCGAGCGCCCCGCCCCGGACGAGCACGTGCTGACCGTCCCCATCACCGACTCCCCCGAGGAGACGGTCGCCAGGATCATCAAGTCCCTGGACCTGTCGCCCAAGCACTGAGGGACGGCCGCGGAGCGGCCGAGCGGGGTCAGGCGCGCTTGGTGGCCCATTCGCGGATCTTGGTGATCCGCTGCCGGATCTCCTCGGCGCTGGCCTGCGGGACGGGCGGGCCGCCGCAGGCGGTGCGCAGCTGGCTGTGGATCACGCCCTGCGGCTGCCCGGTGCGGTGGTTCCACGCGTTCACCAGGCCGTTCAGCTCCTTGCGCAGGGCGTGCAGGTCCTCGGCGGCGGTGCGGTCGGCGCGCGGGTCGCCGGTCTTGCGGCGGCGCTCGTTGGCGACCTGGTCGGCCTGCCGCTTGCGCAGCAGCTGCGTCACCTGCTCGGGCTCCAGCAGCCCGGGGATGCCGAGGAACTCCTCCTCCTCGGCCGAGCCGGGCTGCGCCTGCATGCCGAACTCGCCGCCGTCGTACAGGACGCGGTCGAACGTCGCGGACGCCTCGACGGTCTCGAACGGCAGCTCCTCGCCGACGTCGGCCGTGTCCTGCTTGCGGTTGGCCTCGGCGAGCAGGTCGTCGTCGAGGCCGTCCTCGCGGACCGGCCGGTCGAGGACGTGGTCGCGCTCCTCCTCCAGCTCGGCGGCGTGCCCCATCAGCGTCGGCACCGACGGCAGGAACACCGACGCGGTCTCGCCGCGCCTGCGGGCGCGGACGAAACGGCCGATCGCCTGCGCGAAGAACAGCGGCGTGCTCGTGGACGTGGCGTAGACGCCGACGGCGAGGCGCGGGATGTCGACGCCCTCGGACACCATCCGGACGGCGACCATCCACCGGTCGTCGGTCTCGCCGAATGCCTTGATCTTCTTGGACGCGGTCGGGTCGTCCGACAGCACGATCGTGGCGCCCTGCCCGGTGACCGCGCGCAGCATCTTGGCGTAGGCGCGGGCGGACTCGTGGTCGGTGGCGATGACCAGCCCGCCCGCGTCCGGGATGGCGCGGCGCAGCTCGGTGAGGCGGCGGTCGGCGGCGGCCAGCACCTGCCTGATCCAGTCGCCCTTGGGGTCGAGCGCGGCCCGCCACGCCTGCGCGGTCTGGTCCTGGGTGAGCGGCTCGCCGAGCGTCGCGGTGATCTCGTCGCCGGCGCGGGTGCGCCAGCGCATCTCCCCCGCGTACGCCAGGAAGATCACCGGCCGGACGACCCCGTCGGCGAGCGCCGGGCCGTAGCCGTAGGTGTAGTCGGCCCGGCTGCGCCTGATCCCGTCCGGGCCCTCCTCGTAGAGGACGAACGGGATCGGGTTGATGTCGGTGCGGAACGGGGTGCCCGACAGCGCGAGCCGCCGCGTCGCCGGCTCGAACGCCTCCCGGACGGCGTCGCCCCAGGACAGCCCGTCGCCCGCGTGGTGCACCTCGTCGAAGATCACCAGGGACTTGCGCGACTCGGTGCGGTTGCGGTGCAGCGCCGGGCGCGCCGCGACGGTCGCGTAGGTGACGGCGATGCCGTCGAAGTCCTTGCCGACGGGGCCGTCGCCGTTCTGGTACTCCGGGTTGATCTTGATGCCGACGCGGCCGGCGGACTCGGCCCACTGCCGCTTCAGGTGCTCGGTCGGGCAGACGATCGTGATCGCCTGGATGATCCGCCGCTCCATCAGCTCGCGGGCCAGCCGCAGCGCGAACGTCGTCTTGCCGGCGCCGGGCGTGGCGACGGTGAGGAAGTCGCGCGGACCGGGCTGCCGCCCGTCCACGCCGAAGTAAGCCTCCAGCGCCTGCTGCTGCCAGGCGCGCAGGGACTGCGCGGTCCCCCAGGCGGCCCGCTCGGGGAACGCGGGGGGCATGCTCGATGCGGCGAAGGTGCTCACGGTCATAGCAGGCTACCGAGCCCCACCGACAGATCGCGCCTCCCCGGCCTCCCCTGTGCCGCGATCCACACTCCGGTGGCCCCGCTTGTGCCGGTGCTTCGGGGCGCGGTACGCGGCCCACGCCGCCCGGATGCGGCGGCCCTGACCTGCGGTGAAGCTCCGCATGCAGGAGTCGAACCCGTAGTTCATGAAGTTGTGCACCGGGTCGTCGCCACGCTGGGGACAGGTGTCCTTGTAGTGCGGACATCCTTGCGCGGGCGTCGCCTCGTACGGGGTGTCGGACACCCCGTCGCCCGGCGGCGTGCACCCGCCCTGGAACGTGTGCAGCAGCCCCAGCCAGTGCCCGATCTCGTGGACGGCGGTGTAGCCGCGGTTGAAGCGCCGGTACGTGCCGTGCGGGAGGCTGCGGTAGTCGACGACGACGCCGTCCATGCGCGGGCTCTTGCGGTACCACTGCGGGAAGGTGGAGAAGCCCAGCACGTCCCGGCCCACGGACGCGGTGTAGAGGTTGAGCGTGCCGCGCCCGCCCTTGCGCAGCCGGTGCTTGATGGGGCTCTCGTACTTCTGCGGGTGGTAGAACCAGGCGGCCTTGTTCGTGGTGTCGTAGCCGACGAGGCGGAACCGCACGCCGGTGTCGGCGCCGCCCGTCCGCCCGCTGTAGGCCGCGTTCAGCGTGGCGATCTGACCGCGGGCGGATGCTCCGGACAGCCGGCCCGCCCGTCCCGCGGCAAGAGCGTGGAACCGCACCGGGATCGTCAGCCGGGCCCGGCGCCTCCCGGTCTCGGACCACTGCGTGTCGAGCCGCTCCTCGTCCGGCGTCCCGTACCGCTCGCGCAGCGTCCGGTGCAGGTCCGCGAGCATCGCGACGACTTGGCCGCGCGTCAGGTCCCCGTCCCGGTCACGTGGGTGCGCCGCCCGCGCCGCCGCCCCCGGCACGCAGTCGTCCTTCCCCGCCGAGACGGCCTTCCCCGCTGAGACGGTCTTGTGCGCCCCGGCCGTCCGGGCCCGCCCCCGCGTGCCGTCACTCATCGAAATCGGCACCGCACACGCTGTGACCAACAGTGCGCACACCGAAACCCCGGCGAACCGCCGCATCTGTCCCCCGTATGTCCCCGTTTGTGGAAAGCAGTGTGGAAACGCGAAGGCCCCGCGGCCGGGCGTCCGCCTGCCGGCGCACGCTCGACCGCGGGACCGCCGCGGGCGCGGGCGGGCCCGCGGGCCCGGCGCCCTCAGCCGGCTCTCAGCCGGCCGTCACTCGTCGCCCTGGCCCCCGCCCGACTGCATGGACTCGTAGATCTCCTTGCACTCGGGGCAGACCGGGTACTTCTTCGGGTCCCGGTTCGGCACCCAGACCTTGCCGCACAGCGCGATCACCGGAGTGCCCGTCACCGCGCTCTCGGTGATCTTCTGCTTCTTCACGTAGTGGGCGAACCGCTCGTGGTCGCCGTCACCGTGCGAGAGGTCCGGCCGGACGTCCTGCTGGGTGTCGCTCTCGGGAAGGATCTTCGTACTCACGTCATCACCTTAGTTCAGCGTCGGGTCCTCGGGGAAAGTGGAGACGAACGCCAGGTCACCGCCCTGCCGGCGGAGCACCTCCTGCCACAGCCGGTCCGGGTCGGCGGCGAACACGTCGCCCGCCTCGGCCGGCACCAGGTACCACGCGCCGTCCTCGATCTCGCCGCGCAGCTGCCCGGCCGACCAGCCGGCGTACCCGGCGAACACCCGCAGCTGCAGCAGCTCCGCCGCGAGCAGTCCCGGCGGGGCCTCCAGGTCGACCAGGCCGACCCGGGCGACCTCCGAGCCGCCCTCCAGCGCCCGCCAGCCGAGCGGCTCGTCCTCACCGGGCAGACGGGCCAGGGCGAGCGCGTTGTCCAGCGCGACCGGGCCGCCCTGGAACACCACCGAGGGGCCTGTCACCAGCTCGGCCCACGGGGGCAGCACGCGGTCGACCGGAATCTCGGTCGGCCGGTTGAGGACAACTCCCAGCGTGCCTCCGTCGAAATCGTGCTCGACCACCAGGACGACGCTGCGCCTGAAGTTGGGATCCTCCAATTGCGGGGTCGCGACCAGCAGAAGCCCCACCCTGATGCCGTCTTCCATGGGTTCCATCATGCGTTGCGCGGACCTCCCACGGCACGTCCCCCCGCTCGTTAGCCTGTTAGGCATTCCTAGCGATGGGGATATCGGCACCACAACCGCCTAGGTTGAGAATGATCCCGGATCACCCGGCCGCCCGCTCGACGCCCCCCGCGGGTCAGGAGGACAGCGATGCAGTTGCCCAGGGTCGTCATCGCCGCAGTGTTTCTCGTCATCGGAGCACTGATCGCCATCCCGGCCCTGACGAAGTCGTCGGGCTCCGGCGCGCGGGCCTCCTCGACCACCTCCGCGTCACCGAGCCCGAGCACGTCCGGCACGGGCTCCTCGTCCTCGCCCTCCCCCTCCGGTTCCACGACGCGCAAGCCGTCGAAGACGCCGACGAGCGCCCCGCCGAGCAGCGGGACGCCGCAGCCCGTCTCGGCCGCGATCGGGTCGGTGTCGTGCCCGGCGCGCTCGGTCCGCATCACGATCCGCAACACCGGGACGCAGAGCGAGGACTACACGGTCGTCAAGAACGACGACAGCGCCACCGTCCCCGGCACCGTCGCGCCGCACGACAGCAAGACCGTCAAGGTGGAGCTCAAGGAGGACCGGCGCACGCTCGTCCAGGTCGACTGGGCGAACAAGCGGATCGAGAGCCGCACGCTCAAGGCGAACTGCAAGCACGCGGGCGCCGCGCCGAACAAGACCACGCCCAGCAAGCTGCCGCACACCGGCCCCGACACCGTGCTGTGGGCACGGGCCGCGACCGGCGTCGGCGTGATGCTCACCGGTGTGGTCATCTTCTGGTACGGCGGGATCTGGCCGCGGCGCCGCGAGCAGGTCTTCGCCAAGAAGGGCGACTAGCCTCCGCCGGGCCCCTTAGGCCTCGGTGCGGGGGCGGCCGCCGGCGGCCTCGCGGACGGCGCCGGCGACGCGGGACGCGACGTCCGGGTGGAACACGCTCGGCACGATGTAGTTCGGGCCGAGCTCGCCCGGCGTGACGACCTCGGCGAGCGCCTGCGCCGCCGCGGCGAGCATCCCCTGGCTGACGCCGTTGGCCTGCGCGTCCAGCAGCCCGCGGAACACGCCGGGGAACGCCAGCACGTTGTTGATCTGGTTCGGGTAGTCGCTGCGCCCGGTGGCGACGACGGCGGCGTGCTCGCGCGCCTCGTCCGGCGACACCTCCGGCTCCGGGTTGGCCAGCGCGAAGACGATCGCGTCCTCGTTCATCGTCGCGATGTCGTCGCCGTTGAGGATGCCCGGTGCGGAGACGCCGACGAAGACGTCCGCGTCCTTCACCGCGCCGCGCAGGTCGCCGGAGTAGCCGGCGGTGTTGGTGTGGTCGGCGATCCAGCGCAGCGAGTCGTCCAGGTCGTCGCGGCCCTTGTGCACCGCGCCCCGGTAGTCGCAGACGATCAGGTCGCGCGCGCCGGCGTGCATCAGCAGCTTCAGGATCGCGCTGCCGGCCGCGCCCGCGCCCGCCATCGTGATGCGGACCGAGCCGATGTCCTTGCCGACGACTCGCAGCGCGTTCGTCAGCGCCGCCAGCACGCAGATCGCGGTGCCGTGCTGGTCGTCGTGGAACACCGGGATGTCCAGCAGCTCGCGCAGCCGCCGCTCGACCTCGAAGCAGCGCGGCGCGGAGATGTCCTCCAGGTTGATGCCGCCGAACGCGGGCGCGAGGATCTGGACCGTCCGGACGATCTCGTCGGTGTCCTGGGTGTCCAGGCAGATCGGCCACGCGTCGATGCCAGCGAACCGCTTGAACAGCGCCGCCTTGCCCTCCATCACCGGCAGCGCCGCCTCCGGGCCGATGTTGCCGAGGCCGAGCACCGCCGACCCGTCGGTGACCACCGCGACGCTGTTGCGCTTGATCGTCAGCCGGCGGACGTCCTCGGGGTTGCGGGCGATCGCCAGCGACACCCGGGCGACGCCGGGGGTGTAGGCCATCGACAGCTCGTCGCGGTTGCGCAGCGGCACCTTCGACTGCATCTCGATCTTGCCGCCGAGGTGCATCAGGAAGGTCCGGTCGCTGACCTTGTGGATCTTGATCGAGTCGATCTTCTCCAGCGCGCTCGCGATCGCCTCGGCGTGCTGGGTGTCGCGGGTGGCGATCGTCACGTCGATCCGCAGCGTCTCGTGCCCGGCGGTGTTGACGTCGAGGGCGGTGACGATGCCCCCGGCGTTCTCGACCACGTGCGTGATCTGGCTGACCGCCCTGCCGCCGGCCGGGACCTCCAGCCGGACGGTGATGGAGTACGAAACGCTGGGCACGCTCGCCACGACAACCTGCTCCCTCTAGCTACCGGGTACGTCCTCGTCCCGGCCGCCGCGTCCCTGGGTGGGCACGGACGCCCGGGGGCCGACGCCCTCTCCGCCGCGGGCGGCTCACAGCCCCCGCGCCGCGGCCGCGATCACATCGGCGGCGGCGGGCACGGGCAGCCTCGTGGTGTCGATCACGAGGTGGTAGAGCCGCGGATCGGCGGGGTCGGCCCCGTAGAAATGCTTCACGTAGGCCGTACGGGCGCGGTCGTTGTCATCGAGCATACGCTCAACATCGCGGTCCGGCGTCCCGGTCGCCCCACCCGGACCCCGCGTCCCGCCTGCGGCACCGCCCGCGCGCCCGCCCGCCGGTGCGCCCGCGGCCTTCGCCGGTGCGCCCGCGGCCTTCGCCGGTTCCCCCGTGCCCTTCGCCAGTTCCCACGCGACGACGGCCAGCCTGCGCTTCCGCGGCCCGTCCAGCCGGACGTGCAGCGCGCCCGGATGGTCGGCGAGCACGATGGCGGCGGCGCGGCCGAGCAGCACTCCGCCGCCGTGCTCCGCCGTGCGGTGGATGAAGCGCTCGGTGTGCTCGACGAACTCCTCGGGCCGCAGGATCGCCTGCTCGGGCAGGTAGACGTCCATCGCGCCGAGCGCGACGTTCGGCAGCCGCGCAGCGCCCGCGAGGATGCGGCCGATGCCGCTCTCGGCGCGCCCGTCGTGCGCGAGCGCCTCCTCCAGCGTGCAGCCGATCTCACCGGCGACCTGCACGGGGATGGCACGGTCGAGGAACGGCAGCGCCAGCCGGTCGGCGACGGCGGGCCCGACGAGGTCGCCCCGCGCGCCGAACGCGGCCGAGATGGTCACGACGCGAGCGCTCACACCTGAACCATGCCCGATTCCCGGCGGGGCAAGGGCGCGAACCCGCCGAAATCCCCACCCTGCACGGCGATCCGCCCGACCGTGACTCCAGGGCCCATGATCGCCGGGGTTGCTAGAACAGGGCCGCTTGGAGGGAGCGGCGGGCCTTGCCGACGCGCGGGTCGTCCGGCGGCAGCAGCTCGAACAGCGACAGCAGGTGCGTGCGGGCCGCGTCGCGGTCGTCGCCCGCGCTGCCGCGCACCGCGGTGACCAGCCGGGCGAACGCGTCCTCGATCCGGCCGGACACCATCTCCACGTCCGCGGCGTGGATCTGCGCCTGCACGTCGCCGGGCTTGGCCGCGGCCTCCTGGACGGCGCGCTCGGCGTCCAGCCCGCGCACCCGCAGGCTGAGCTCCACCAGCGACAGGCCCTGCTTGGCCTGGCCGTCCCGCGGGTCGCGGGCCAGGATCTGCTCGAACGCGGCCTTCGCGCCGTCGAGGTCGCCGCGCTGGAGCGCGTCCTCGGCCGCCGCGTAGACCGACTCGGCCGGGGAGGGCTCCTCGCCCGCCGGCGCGGCCTCGCCCTCGGGGGCCTCCGGCAGGATGCCCTCCTGGCGCAGCGCCTCGAAGAGCTGGTCGATCGCCTGCCGGACCTGCGGCTCGGGCGCCGCGCCGTTCAGGAACGGCAGCAGCTGCCCGGCGACGACCGCCGCGACGAACGGGATGCCGCGCACGCCCATCTGCTGCATGTACGCGCCGAGCTGCGGGTTGGCGTCGATGTCGACCTTGGCGAGGATCCACTTGCCGGCCGCCTCGGTGGCGAGCTTCTCCAGGATCGGGCCGAGCTGCTTGCACGGCCCGCACCAGTCGGCCCAGAAGTCCACGAGGACCGGGACGCTCTGCGACCGCTCCACGACCTCGGTGTTGAACGTCTGGTCGGTGACGTCCACGACGTACTGGCCCGCGCCGCCGCCTTCGGCGGCTCCGCCGGCCGGACCGCCCGCGGGCTCGGCGCCGGCGTGCGCCCGGCGCTCCTGCTGCTTCCTGGTGGCCGCCTGGCGGGCCCCCAGGTCAATGGCCCCGTGCAACGAAAAGTCCCGAGAAGGCATGGGTCCATCCTGCCCCATGACCGCCCCCGTCCGTGCCCCCGTCCGCTGCGAGCGGAGCGCGCCGCCCGCCGGCCACGCCCGCGACGCCCCGGTCCGACGGGATGCAGACGCAATTGTCCGCCTTTTTGAATTCTCACCTTCGGTCGGAAGGCAAAGAATCCAGGCGTCCTGCCGTAAAGGCAAAAAGATTGCTGACAGCCATCACCAAGCCCGGTTATAGTCGCGATGTCGATGCAGCGTGCGACGGCAAAAGAGATCCGGTGCCCCGGGCCCCGCCGATACGGCCGGCCCGGCCGGCGGGCGCCGCGTGGCGCGGGGAGCGGCCACCGGCCCGGCTCGGACGACCGTCGCGCTCGCATGACGAGCAACGGGGGGAAACAAGTGATCGCGGAGCATTCCGCGATCGTGGCCCGAGGAATGGGTGTCCGCCGCGGGGGGCGGTGGCTCCTGCGCCCGGTGACCTTCGGCGTGACCGAAGGCGTGGTCGGCTTCGCCGGTCCACCTGGTGTCGGTAAATCCACTCTGCTGGCCACGTTCGCGACCTTGCGCCGGCCCAATTCCGGCGTGCTGCACATTCTCGGGCACGACATAGCGAACACCGCGGACCTGCGCGCCGCGCGGGCCCGGATCGGCTACCTGCCGGCCCGGTTCTCCCGCACGGAGAACATGACGGCGGGCGAGTTCGTCGCGTACGCGGCGTACTACAAGCGCACGAGCGCCTCAGTGGCACGGTCCATCATGAAGCGGCTGGACCTCGCCGAGGCCGCCGGGACGGCGCTGTCGCTGCTGCCGCCGGACGTCCGGCTGCGCGCCGGGCTGGCCGCCGCCTGCGTGCACGGCCCGGACCTGCTGGTGCTGGACGACCCGTTCGGCGACCTGCGGGCCGCCGCCGAGCCGTGGCCGACCGGCGCGGCGGGCCCCGGCGGCTCGGCCTACTCCGCCGCCATGGCGGAGCTCGTCCCGGTGCTGCGCTCGCTCGCGCCCACCGTCCTGGTCAGCGCGGACGACACCGAGACGCTCACCGGTTGGTGCGACCGCCTGCTCACGCTGGCGCGCGGCAAGCTCACCGAGCAGCCCACGCACTCCGCCGCGGCCCGCCGCGGCCGCACCGTCGCCGACCGCCGCGTCCCCGCCGACCAACCCGCCGGGGCGGGTCTCCGCACCGAGACCGTCCGGCCTGCCACCGCCGACCGCTCGCCCGGCGCCGGACTTCGCGCCGAGGCCGGGCACCGCACGCCGGCGGACCTCCGCCCCGCGGCCAAGCGCAGCGGGGTGAAGCGGCGGCCGGCGCGCCTGGCGCTCCCCCATGTGAACCTGCGTCCCGCCGCGCTGCGTCCGGCGGCGCTGCGGCAGGTGACGTTTCCGGTGTCCAGGCTGCGGGCGAGACGGGCGGCCGCGGGGAGCGGCGCCGGTGTCTGACCTCGGTCGGGTGCTCCGGCTGGACGCCCGCCGCTCGGCACTGCTGGTCGCGGTGCCGGTCCTGTCCGCGGTCGGGACGGCGGCGGCGGGCCCGCCGCTGCTGCCCTCGGTCGCGTACTGGGACAACTCCGTCGTCGCGCTGGTCAACGCGGTGCGGTTCCTCGGTCCGGCCGCCGCGGGGCTGGCCGCGTGGACGGCCGTCCGGGAGCGCCCGCTCGACTACCTGCGCGACCTGACGGCGCGCTCGCCCGCCACGGGCGCGCTGCTCGACCTGCTGCTGCTGTCGGCGGCGGCGCTCGCGTCGTACGCGGTGGTGACCGCGCTGGTCGTGGCGGTCACGCTGCTCCGGCAGGAGGCCGGGCATCCGCATCCGCTCGGAGTGGTCGCCGGGGCGGGCGCGCTGGTCCTGCACGTCGCGGCGGGCTACCTGGCCGGACGGGTCGTCCCGCACCGCGCCACGGCCGCCGTGGTGCTCGTGGTGACGGGCCTGTGGGCGGTCCTGCGCGTGCCGGGGACGTCGTGGCTGAGCCTGCTCCCCCCGGCTGCGTTCAACCGCATCCACCTTTTCACCACGTTGCGCGCCGGAGTGCTGGCCTACCAGATGGTGTGGGCGTTGGGGCTGACGGCGGCACTGGTCTTCAGCTACGTGCTGTGGGCGACGCGGCGGCTGCTGCTCGTCGTGCCGCTGGCGCTGGCGCTGGCGGCGACCGCCGGCGCGACGCTCGGGCTGCGCGGCGCCGACGGGACGGTGACGCCGGAGCCGACGGACCGGGTATGCCGGGAATGGCCGCTCACCATCTGCGTCCATCCGGCGCTGCGCGCGGCACTGCCCTCGCTGATGACGGCCGTGACGCCGCTCGCGGCCAGGCTCAACGGCACCCCCGGCGAGTTCACCCGCGTCGAGCAGCTACCGGGCTGGGCGCCGGCCGGGGTGGCGAACGGCGTCGCCGGCATCCACCTGGACGAGGACCTGTCCCCCGGCTACCAGGAGCGGGCCGTCCGGCAGATCCAGGACGGCCTGCTGAACGCGAGCGCGTGCACGGTCGCCGGCCGGCCGCGCGGCTACGGTTCGCTGGTGGACGCGTGGCTGCTCGGCGAGCAGCCGCCGCCGATCCCCGACGCGGGGGCGGCGCGCCGGTTCGGCTCGTGGGACGACGGCCGGCGGCGCGACTGGCTGCGCCGGCACTTCGCCGGCTACCGGTCCTGCGCGCTGGGCCCGGCGGACTTCCGCCCGGCCGTCCCGCACGTCCACCGGCGTCCGGGGCGCACGGCGCGCGACGTCCACCGCCCCGTGCCGGTGCGCAAGGTCCCGGCGCAGCGGCGGGAGCTGGGGACCGCGAAGTCCCCCGCGTGACCGCGGCGGCACCCCCTGTCCGCCCCGGCCACGCGGAAGTTCAGGCGCGCCCGGCGGGCTGCGGCTCCGTCCGGCCGGCACCGGCGGGCCTGGCCCAGTGGCGCTCGACGAAGAACGGCGCGACGGGCAGCACCGCCGCTATGAGCGCGAGGACGGTGCGCTTGAGCCCCCAGCCGAGCTTCTCCCCGACGACGAACGCCAGCCCCACGTAGCCGAGGAACAGGATCCCGTGGATCGGGCCCATCACCTGGACCGCCACCGGCAGGTCCGCGCCGTACTTCAGCGGCATGGCGATCAGCAGCAGGACCAGGAAGGAGGTCGCCTCGGCGATCGAGACGACGCGGAATGCACGCACGATGTCCACGGACCCCTCAACGCCCCGCCCCCGCCCCCGGTTTCCCCCGCCCCTATGGCCCTGCTCACACACACCAGCCGGTCTCCCCTGAAGGAAGGCGCTCCAGTGCCTGACGCCGAGGGCAATGCAGACAATAGGGTGTTCGCCGTGGACTGGAGCTTGCTGACGTGTGCGCGCAAGGGGCACATCACCTACGCGCCCGACGAGGAGCCGCTGCGCGAGCGGCTGCTCGTGTCGTCCCCCGTCGGGGAGGCGTGGCGGTGCCTGCGCTGCGGCGCGTACGTGCACGGCGAGCCGCACGGCTCGGGCCCGGCGGACCGGGCGCCGCTGGTGAAGCGCGGCAAGGAGCTGCGGGACGCGTTCATCATGCGGTTCTTCGCGGTCGAGCGGCTGATCCGCGGGCTGATCGTGGCGGTGGCGGCGTACGGGGTGTGGCGGTTCGCGCAGAGCCGCGGCTCGATCCAGGAGGTCTTCGAGAAGGAGATCCCGCTGCTCCGCCCGATCGCCGACCAGTTCGGCTGGGACCTCGACCACTCCAAGGTCGTCACCTCGATCCGGCACGTGTTCGGGCTGGAGGAGCGGACGCTGCGCTGGCTGGCGATCGCGCTGCTGGTGTACGCGGCGGTCGAGATCATCGAGGCGGTCGGGCTGTGGCTGCTGCAGCGCTGGGGCGAGTACTTCGCGGTGGTGGCGACCTGCTTCGGGCTGCCGGTCGAGATCTACGAGCTGGCCGAGAAGGTCACCGTGCTGCGGATCGGCGCGCTGGCCATCAACATCGGTCTGATCGTCTACATCATCGTCACCAAACGGCTGTTCGGGGTGCGCGGCGGCCGGGCCGCCCACGAAGCGCATCTGCGCAGCGAGTCGCTGCTGGAGGTGGAGCACGCGGCGGCCGATCCGGACCTCTCCCGCGCGCCGCATCCGGCGGCCGGGTCACCGGGATAGGTGAGCGGCCGGTAAGGACGGGAATGTGGGGGACATGCCGAAAAACGACGCGGCCCGCGAGCCCGCCCCCCAGCGCGTGCGACCCGTCCCCCGGCGCGGTCTCCTCACCGCCCTGGTGCTCGTCGTGGCGACCATCGCGGTCGTCATCGTCGTGCAGCGGGCGGTGCACGGCCTGCCGCACTGGCTGAACCCGTTCCACGAGGAGACCAAGGACCGCAGCGGCCCGGTGCTGCTGCAGTCCATCCGCGACCTGAACCGCTACGAGGCCGCCAGCGGGAACTTCCAGGTCGTCGTGGACCTGGAGAAGGACGCCAAGTTCCTGCCGTCCTCGCTGCGCGGCAAGCGCACCCTGTTCGTGGGCAACGGCTCGGTCGACGCCTACGTGGACTTCTCCCGGATCGCCTCCGGCGCGATCAAGGTGAACTCCGACCGGACGTCCGCGACCATCACGCTGCCGCACGCCCAGCTGGAGCCGACGAACCTCGACACCAAGCGCAGCTACGTCTACGCGACCGAGCGCGGGCTGTTCGACCGGTTCGGCGACTTCTTCAGCAGCAACCCCGACAACCAGCAGCAGCTCTACGTCCTGGCGAGCCAGAAGATCCAGACGGCGGCGCAGGAGAGCAGGCTCGCGGCGCAGGCCGACGCCAACACCAAGCGGATGCTGGAGAACATGCTGAAGGCGCTGGGCTTCAAGACGGTCGCCGTCCAGCAGCCCAGCGCCCAGTGAGCGCGCCCGGCGCTACGCCTTCGCGACGCGGAGGATGAGCGCGTCGCCCTGCCCGCCGCCGCCGCAGAGGCCGGCGGCGCCGACGCCGCCGCCGCGCCGCTTCAGCTCGTAGGCCAGGTGCAGCGCGATGCGGGCGCCGGACATGCCGACCGGGTGGCCGAGCGCGATGGCGCCGCCGTTGACGTTGACCTTCTCGGGGCCGACGCCGAGGTCGCGCATCGACTGGATGCCGACCGAGGCGAACGCCTCGTTGATCTCGATGAGGTCGAGGTCGCCGACGCTCAGGCCCTCCTTGCCGAGGGCGTGCCTGATGGCGTTGGACGGCTGGGACTGCAGCGAGTTGTCCGGGCCGGCGACGTTGCCGTGCGCGCCGATCTCGGCGAGCCAGGTGAGGCCGAGCTCCTCGGCCTTGGCCTTGGACATCACCACGACGGCGGCGGCGCCGTCGGAGATCTGCGAGGACGACCCGGCGGTGATCGTCCCCTCCTTGCTGAACGCGGGGCGCAGCCTGGCGAGCGACTCGGCGGTGGTGTCGCCGCGCACGCCCTCGTCCTTGGCGACCACGATCGGGTCGCCCTTGCGCTGCGGGACCTCGATCGGCGCGATCTCGTCGTCGAACACGCCGTTCTTGATGGCGGCGGCGGCGCGCTGGTGCGATCGGGCGGAGAACTCGTCCTGCTCCTCGCGGGAGATGCCGAGCTTGGCGTTGTGGTGCTCGGTGGACTCGCCCATGGCGATGCCGTCGAACGCGTCGGTCAGCGCGTCGTAGGCCATGTGGTCCAGGACCTCGATCGAGCCGTACTTGTAGCCGGCCCGGGACTTCGGCAGCAGGTGCGGGGCCTGCGTCATCGACTCCATGCCGCCGGCCACCACGATGTCGAACTCGCCGGCGCGGATGAGCTGGTCGGCGAGCGCGATCGCGTCCAGCCCGGATAGGCAGACCTTGTTGATCGTGATGGACGGGACGCTCATCGGGATCCCGGCCTTGACCGCCGCCTGCCGGGACGGGATCTGCCCCGCGCCCGCCTGAAGGACCTGGCCGAGGATCACGTACTGCACCTGGTCGCCGGTCACGCCCGCGCGCTCCAGCGCCGCCTTGATCGCGTGCGCGCCGAGGTCGGCGGCGGAGAAGTCCTTCAGCGCGCCCTGCAGGCGCCCGACGGGGGTGCGCGCTCCGGCGACGATCACGGACGTGGCGGTCATGAGGGGGCCTCCAGGGTGGTGCTGCGGCGACGTTTGCCACCATACCCAGGGAAGCGGCGCACGCTTCCGTTCGCCCCTGTCTGGCCGTCCGTAGGGAGAAACGCCCATGCTGACCCGTATCGACCACATCGGCATTGCCTGTCACGACCTGGAGGCCACCGTCGAGTTCTACAAGGCGACCTACGGCTTCACCGACGCGCACTTCGAGGTGAACGAGGAGCAGGGCGTCCGGGAGTGCATGCTCAAGATCAACGAGACGGGCGACGGCGCCGCGAGCTACCTCCAGCTCATCGAGCCGATCCGGGACGACTCGGCGGTCGCCAAGTGGCTGGCCAAGAACGGCGAGGGCGTGCACCACATCGCGTTCGGCACCGACCAGGCCGTCGCGGACGAGGCGGCGGAGATCTCCGGCAAGGGCGTCCGGGTGCTGTACGACGCGCCGAGGAAGGGCTCCATGGGCTCCTTGATCAACTTTTTGCACCCGAAGGACTGCCACGGAGTGCTGACCGAGCTGGTGCAGAAGGCCTAGCCGGGCGGGCCGGGGGCCGCACGGTCCGGCGGGACCGGCGCGCTGTGCAGGCACTGTGCGGCCGCCGGGCGGGCGCGGGCGCGGTCCGGCGCGCAACGCAGCCCGGGCGCGACCGGATCGTGACGTGTTCGATATCACCTCGGGGGACGGCGGGGTGCAAGACCGCCGCTCTGTGAGCATTCGGACACATCTGGTGCATTTGCGGCCCCCGTACCTGGGCACCTGGGGCACCGGAGGCCGTAACCGCAAACCGGGACAAACCACGCAGCGCGTCAAGATGAGCCCCCAACACGGCAGTGTCCGGAGTACGCTTCATTCGCCGGAAGAGGTCTGGGGCACTGCGCACGTTCATGGCGCCCGTTCATGCCAGGCGATCAACCGGTCCCCGGAACCACCCGTAGCCCCGTCACATCAGGATTGAGCCCTATGCAGTCCGACATCGACGCCCAGCTCAGCAACTTCTTCGAGGACACGCCCCCGCGCGATTTCGACGTGGTGCTCCGTGGCTACGACCGGCACCAGGTCGACGAGCACATCAAACAGCTCGAGAACGAGGGCCGGCAGGCACGCGAGCAGACCCAGGCCCTGCAGCGGGAGCTGTCGGACGCCCACCGTCAGCTGCAGGAGCAGGAACGTCCCACCTACTCCGGCCTCGGCGCCCGCATCGAGCAGCTGCTGCGGCTCGCCGAGGAGCAGGCCACCGAGCTCGTCCAGGCCGCCCGGTCCGAGGCCAACGAGATCAAGGCCGCCGCGAAGGTCGACGCCGCCGAGCAGCGCGCCACCGCCGAGAACGACGCCTCCGAGCTGCGCGCCAACGCCCAGCGCGAGGGCGACGACATGCGCGGCGCGGCCGAGCGCGAGGCCGAGGAGGTGCGCACCTCCGCCCGCCGCGAGGCCGACGAGCTGACCTCCACGACCGAGCGCGAGGTCGCCAAGCTGCGCGCCACCGCCGACCACGAGGTCGCCGAGAAGCGGGCGAGCGCCGAGCGCGAGATCGCCAAGCTGCGCACCACCACCGAGCGCGAGGTCGCGCAGCTGCGCGCGTCCACCAAGCGCGAGCGCGACGAGATCCTCACGACGGCCAAGCGGCAGGCCGACGAGATGCGCGCGCAGGCCCAGCGCATCCTGGAGGAGAGCGAGGCGCAGCGGGCGCAGGCCGAGGCCGAGTTCGAGATCCAGCTGGCCGCCCGCCGCGAGGAGGCCGACCGGCAGGACGCCGAGCGGCACGCCGCGGCGCAGGCCGCCACCCAGAAGCTGGTCGCCGAGGCCGAGCAGCGCGCCGCGTCCGCCGAGCAGCGGGCCGCCAAGGCCACCCAGCAGGCCGAGCAGACCCGGCGCGAGGCCGACTCGCACGCCAAGCAGCTCATGGCCAACGCGCGCAAGAACTCCGACAACGTCATCGCCGAGGCCAAGTCGCAGGCCGAGCAGCTGCTCGCCGAGACCAAGGCCGAGGCCGACCGCGTCCGGACCGCCGCGCAGCGCCAGGTCGACGAGCTGACCCGGCAGCGCGACAGCATCACCAGCCACCTCAACCAGCTGCGCCAGCTCATCGGCGGGGTCGCCCCGGCGATGGGCGGCGAGCCCGAGCTGGCCGCGCCGCCGGAGAAGGCCGCCATCCCGGCCGCCGAGCCCAAGCAGGCGCCGGCGCAGCAGGCGCAGCCGAAGCAGCAGCAGGCCGCCCAGCCCGCCGGCAAGGCGGCGCCCGCCAAGCAGGGCCAGGCCAAGAAGTCCGACGAGGACGACGAGGACTGGTGGCAGGAGTGACCCGCCGGGCCGGCTGACGGCCCGGCGGCGTGCGGCGGAGAGCCTGGAGGCGGAAACGTCTCCGGGCTTTCCGGCGTCTACACCGGTAACGCGTGGTCGGCGGCCTTCCGTTCGGACCCGTGAACGACCTACGGCAGGACGGCGAAGGAGAGCGGCGTGGCCGACGACACCCCCGACGAGGACCGGCCGGCGGCGGCCCCCGGGAAGGGGCGCACCGGCACCGCCGGCAGGGTCCCCGAGCCCGCGCCCCCCGCCGACCAGGACACCGAGCAGGCCCCGGAGACCGAGAAGGACGGGAAGACCGAGAAGGACGGGGAGGGCGCGGAGGCCGTGGCGCCCAGCGGCGCGCTCGATCCGGAGGCGGTCGTCACGGAACCCGTCGGCGAGCTCGACCCGGCCACCGGGGGCCCGCGGACGCGCCCGGCGCCGCCGGACGACTGGTCACCGATGCCCCCCGCGGGCGAGGCGCCCGGCACGAAGGCGGCGGGGACGGCGGCGTCCGGCGCGCGGACGCCCGCCCCGACGACCCCTGGCGCGACGGCACCCGGCGCGGCGGCGCCCGACCCGGAGGCGCCGGATCCGGCGCACGACGTGGAGCAGCGCCGCCGGGAGGCCGGCGTCAACCCGCTGTTCCCGTTCGGCCGGCCCGGCCAGCCGCTCGGCCGCGCCCACCCGTTCGTGTTCGGGTTCACCGCCGCGCTCGGCGTGATCACGGCGTGGATGCTGGTGAAGGCCGCCACGAACGCCAAGTCGGTGCTCGTGATGATCGTGGTGGCGATGTTCCTCGCGGTCGGCCTCAACCCGGCGGTGGAGCGGCTGCGCCGGCTCGGGCTGCCGCGCGGCGCCGCGGTCGGCAGCGTGTTCCTGATCGTGATCCTTTTCTTCGCGGGGTTCGTCGCCTCGCTCGTCCAGCCGGTCACCGAGCAGGTGACCGAGCTGCGGCACAACATCCCCGAATTCGTCGACCAGCTGCAGAACAACAAGACGCTGGCCGACTGGGACAAGCGCTACGGGCTGCTCGCCCGCGCGGAGAAGGCCGTCAACAGCCCGGGCTTCCAGAACGGGCTCACCGACACCGCCACCGGCATCGGCAAGGTCGCGATCAACGGCGTCTTCCAGACCGTCACGATCCTGATCCTGACGCTCTACTTCATGAGCTCGCTGCCGCAGATCAAGACGTTCTTCTACCAGCTCGCGCCGCGCACGCGCCGGGCCCGCGTCGCGCTGCTCGGCGACGAGATCCTGGACCGGATCGGCGGGTACGTCGCCGGGCAGTTCACGATCGCGTTCATCGCGGGGCTGTGCTCGTACATCTTCCTGTCGATCCTCGGGGTGAAGTACGCGCTGGCGCTGGCGCTGATCGTCGCGGTGACCGACCTCGTCCCGCTCATCGGCGCGACGATCGGCGCGGTGATCGTCTGCCTGGTCGCGTTCCTGACCGGCACCACCACCGACCTCATCGTCTGCGTGGTGTTCTACGTGGTCTACCAGCAGGTCGAGAACTACCTGGTGTACCCGCGGGTGATGAAGCGGACGGTCGACGTCCAGCCCGCGGTGACGATCGTCGCGGCGCTGGTCGGGGCGGCGCTGCTCGGCGTGGTCGGCGCGCTGCTGGCGATCCCGACCGCGGCGGCGATCTCGCTGCTGATCCGCGAGGTGGTCCTGCCGAGGCAGGAGACGCTGTAGCGGGGCGGGGTGACGCGGCGCGGGGTCAGCGGGTGGTGCGGGCCAGCGCGGCGGCGAACTCGGCGACGGCCTGGTTGAACAGGTCGGGCTGCTCCACGGCGCACAGGTGCCCGGCGCGCGGGATGACGAGCAGCTCGGCGTTCGGCAAGGCGTCGGCCATGGCGCGCGCCTCGTCCTCGGTGGCGATGGTGTCCTCGTCACCGACCATCACCAGCGCGGGCACCTTGAGGCCCCGCAGCGTCTCGAACGCCTCCGGACGCCCGGCCATCGCGCGCTGCGCCCACGCGGCGGCCGGCGGAGGCGTCGCCTGGACGAGCCCGCGGACGCGCCCGTAGACGAGGGCGCGCTGCCGGTAGGTGGTCGGCCCGACGAGACCGGGCAGCAGCTCGTCCAGCAGGACCTGGACGGTGCCGTCGCGGTCGATCGCGTCGGCCTGCCGCAGCCGGTTCTCCCGCGCCGCGTCGGTGTCGGCGGCGGCGCGGGTGGAGGCGAGGACGACGCCGAGGACCAGATCGGGGTGGCGGCGGCACAGCGCCATCGCGACGTACCCCCCCATCGACAGGCCGCCGACGACGGCGCGCTGCAGGCCGAGGCGGCGGAACAGGTGCGCGACGTCGTCGGCCATCGCGTCGATCGAGGGTTCGTCGGTACCGAGCCGCGAGCCGCCGAATCCGCGCAGGTCGGGGGTGACGACGCGGAACCGGTTCGCCAGGCCCTGCCGCTGCTCCAGCCACATCGCCGAGGACAGCGGGAAGGCGTGCAGCAGGACGAGGGGTGTCCCCGAACCGACGTCCCTGGCGTACAGCTGCACGGTCATACGGTTTCCTCACGTCCGCGTCCCCGAGACGCCGCCGCGGCAACGCGACGGCTAGGTCATCGTTACCCCGTATCGGAGGCGGCGGGGCGGGAGTGGCCGCGATCGGCCGCGCGAGTTTACCTGTCCGGTTCGTCCCATTCAGTGGGGAGCGGATACGCGTCCGGCGCGACGTGCCGGACGATCTCGTCCAGCACCGTCCGGACGTAGGGTTCGCCGACCCACAGGTGCTTGGCCTTGTCGACCCCGATCACCTCCGCCTGCGGCGCGCGCCTGAACCGCTCGCGGGCCTCCGCCGGGCGCAGGTAGTCGTCGAACTCCGGGACGAGCGCGACGAGCGGCCGCCCGTCGGCGCCCCAGGCGTCCAGGTCGGCGTCCCCGGCCCGCTTCAGCGGCGGCGACAGCAGGATCGCGCCCTCGACCAGCGGGTCCAGCCCCCAGCGCAGCGCGAGCTCGGTGCCGAACGACCAGCCGAGCAGCCATGGCCGCGGCAGGTCGTGGTACTCGGTGTACTCCAGCGCCGCCGCCACGTCGAAGCGCTCGGTCTCGCCCTCGCCGAACTCGCCCTCGCTGGTGCCGCGCGCCGACGCCGTCCCGCGCGTGTTGAACCGCAGGACGGCCAGGCCGGCGAGCGCGGGCAGCCGGAAGGACGCCTTGCGCAGCACGTGGCTGTCCATCATGCCCTCGGCGGTCGGCAGCGGATGCAGGCAGACCAGGGTCGCGACCGGCGGCCGGTCCGGCGGCAGCGCCAGCTCCCCGACGAGCCGCAGCCCGTCGGAGGTGTGCAGGGTGATCTCCTCGCGCCGCGCCGGCAGCACCGTCGCCGCCCTGATCTCCGCCATCGGACTCCTCACTCGCTCATGCGGGGCTAGTAGCGGGGCGCGTTCCGGCTCCGCTGGACGCGCGGTCCCCGCCGGGCGCGCGCGTTCCAGCACGGGCTGTGCCAGTGCCGCCGGTCGTCGGCGCCGCCGCGGTCGCCCGCCGGCCACGCGACGACGTGCGGGACGCCCGGCGGGATCTCGTGGTCGCACCCCGGGCAGCGGTACGCCTTCACCGCCGCGGCCCCGGTGATCGACCGGACGATCCATTCGCCGTCCGGTCCGTCCTCCGTCCGCTGCGCCCAGCCGCCCCCGCCGGCTCCGCCGCCCCCGCCGCCCTGTGCGGGCTTTCCGGATACGGCACGGCGGTTCTTGCGGGGGCTCATGCGCTCAGGATATTCAGCCCGGGATGCTCAGCGGAGCGGGCGGCCGGCGGTGACGTGCTCGGTCAGCAGCGGGACGGGAGCCAGGGCCGGCTCGCGCGTCTCGGCGTACAGGGCGCGCAGGACGGCGACGGCGCGGTCGACCCCGAGGCGGTCGAGGTCGGCGATCGGGCCCGTCGGGTAGCCGCAGCCGAGCGTCATCGCGGCGTCGATCGAGTCGGGGTCGGCGTAGCCGGCGCCGAGCATCGCGGCGGCGTCGTTGAGGTAGGGGAAGCGCAGCGCGTCCACGATGAACCCGGCGCGGGCGCGGCAGCGGACGACGGTCAGGCCGAGCCGCCCGGCCAGGTCGGCGGCGCGGTCGGCGACGCCGGGGCCGGTCGCGACGGTCCCGGCGATCTCGGCTAGGGCGCCTGCCGCGTCTGGCAGGTGCAGGCCGACGACGTCGGCGGGACGGCCGGACGCCACGGCCTGCTCGACCACCGGGACGGTCGCGGACGTGACGGCGAGGACCGCGTCCGGCTTGGCGGCCTGGACGGCGAGCGCGAGCAGCTCGCGCCCTGCGGCGGCGTCGCCGGACGCCTCGACGATCAGGTCGCAGTCGGCGAGGCCGGCGGCGCTGTCGCGGACCTGCGCGCCCCCGCGGTCGCACAGCGCGGCGAACGCGTCCGCGAGAGGGCCGACGCCGAGGATCCCGACGACGGGCGCGGGACCGTCCGTCGTCGCCGGTGCCTCTTCCTCGGACGCGCCGTGGTCGTAGAAGCCGCGACCGGTCTTGCGGCCGAGCAGCCCGGCGGTGACGAGCTCGCGCAGCAGCGGGGACGGGGCGTGCCGCCGGTCGCGGGTCTCGGCGTGGATCGCCTCCAGCACCTCCAGGCAGGTGTCGAGGCCGATCAGGTCCATCAGGGTGAACGGGCCCATCGGCAGCCCGGCACCCGCCGTCATCGCGGTGTCGATGTCGTCGCGGGTCGCGTGCCCGGACTCCAGCATCCCGGCGGCCTGGTTGAGGTAGCCGAACAGCAGCCGGTTCGCGACGAACCCGGCGCGGTCACCGATGGTGACGGGGGTCTTGCCGAGGTCCTTCACCAGCGCGGCGACCCGGTCCACGGCCTCCGGCTCGGTGAGCACCGTGCGGATGACCTCGACCAGCTTCATGACCGGCGCCGGGTTGAAGAAGTGCACCCCGACGATCTTGGTGGGGCGGTTCGTGGTGACCGCGATGTCGGTGACCGACAGCGACGAGGTGTTGGTGGCCAGCACGGCGTCGGCGCGGCACACCCCGTCCAGCGTCGCGAACACCTTGCGCTTGAGGTCCAGGCGCTCCGGCACCGCCTCGATGACCAGATCGCAGTCGCCGAGGTCGGCGAAGTCGGTGGACAGCGCGACGCGCCCGAGGATCTCGCGCTGCGCGTCCTCGGTGAGCCTGCCGCGCTTCACCGCGCGTCCCGTGGACTTCTCCAGATGGCCGCGGCCGCGCTCCAGCGCGTCCTGGTTCACCTCGATGCCGACGACCGCCAGGCCGCCGCGCGCCAGCACCTCGGCGATGCCCGCGCCCATGGTGCCCAGTCCGACGACCCCGACCCTGCTGAACGAACCACCAGTCATGCACGGCAGTCTCCCAGAGCCGCCGGGGACCGCCGGATGCCGGGTACGACCGGACCCGTCGCCGGGTACGACCGGGGCTGGTGCCGGGTACGACCGGAAGGTGCGCTTCGGAATCTTCCTGCTCGCCGCCCGCTATCCCGGTCAGGGCGACGCCGCCGCCCTGACTCGCACGGTCGAGGCCGCCGTCGCCGCCGAGAAGGCCGGATTCGACGACGTGTGGCTGGCCGAGCACCATTTCATGTCGTACGGCGTCATCCCGTCCGCGCCGCTGATGGCCGGTCACATTCTGGCGTCGACCCGCCGGATCCATGTCGGGACGGCCGTCAGCGTCCTTTCCAACCAGCACCCCGTCGCACTCGCGGAACAGGCGGCGATGCTGTCACTGCTTTCCGGCGGACGTTTCCGCCTGGGCGTCGGACGCGGCGGACCGTGGCGGGATCTGGAGGTGTTCGGAACGGGGCTCCGCCGTTACGAGGAGGGCTTCGCCGAATCGCTCGACCTGCTGCTCGCGTGGCTGAAGTCGGAACGGCTCGGCTGGCGGGGCGACCATTTCTCGTTCCGCGAAGTTCCGGTCGTGCCGCACCCGGTCGTCCCGCCACCGGTTTCGGTCGCCTGCACCTCTCCGGCCACCGAGACCATCGCCGCGGAACGCGGGCTGCCGATGCTCCTGGGAATGCACGTGGGCGACGCGGAGAAGGCCGCCGCCGTCGAACGCCACGGCTTCCCTGATCTGCCGCACATCTCCACGCACCTCGCGCAGGTCGCCGACACCCGCGAGCAGGCCGTCCGGACCCTGCTGGCCGAGATGCCGCGCTGGCTCGGCCCCGGCCTGGACGGCTATGTGCCCGTGGACGACCGTCCCCGCCCGTCCCGCGACCCCGTCGCCTACACCCGCCACCTGTGCGACCTGCACCCCGTCGGCTCCCCCGACGACTGCGCCGCCTCGCTCGCCGCGACCGCCGAACGCACCGGGATCCGCCACCTCATCCTGCTGGCCGAGGCCGCCGGATCCCATCGAGCGACGATTCGCAACATCGCGAGGCTGGGCAAGGAGGTCCTCCCGAAAGTCCGCGCCGTCCTGCAATGACGTGGCGCGCCGTCCCTTCACGAAGGGACGGCGCGCCGCGGTGCGATTCAGCAGTCGCGGAGTTCGGGGGACTGATTGAGGATCTGCTCGCGCGCAGTGACGAACGTGCGGTACGCGTCCGAATCGCCGGACGGGAAGACCGCGACGCGATGGCAGTTCTGGAACGCCAGCTTCATTCCGAAGTAGCGTTCCAGTGCCCCGCGCATGGCGTCGCTCGCCAGCACGCGCAGCAACTGGCCGCGGGCCCGCTCGTCCGGCGGCGGCGTCAGGTTGTCGGCGAACTCGCCGCCGTCCACCTGCAGCCGCGCCACCAGGCCGCTGATCATCTCCCAGGCGTACGGGAGGGACGTCCTGACGCACTCGACGAACTCCTTGTCGCCGACCTCGCCCTGCCGGGCCGTCTCCAGGAGTTCCGGGGTCACGTCGAGAGACATTGCGGGGGTCCTTTCGCAGACGGATGACACCCACCACCCGCGACGCTAATCACGGCATCCCGACAATTCCAGGCTTGACAGCGACCCTTACTTGCGCCATACGGCCTCCCGGACGGTCAGCCGGCCGGGGCCGCTCCGCGCCGCCGGGACGGCCGCCGCACCGGGCGCGAGACCTGCTGCAGCCGCTCGTCCCAGAACGCGCGCGCCCGCCGCACCCTCGCGGCGTTCCGCGCCGCGCGCGCCTCCGCCTGCCGCTCGCGGACCCGCTCCTGCATGACCGAGTACATGATCTCGTTGTGGAACACGGCCCCTCCTCCGTCTCGGGCCGTTGCGACGACCCGACATCCAAGAGGTTCGTCCTAAGACCCCCGCCCCCACATCGGGACGACTCCTTATATGGGGCCGCTTCCAGGCCTTAGTCGCGTTAGCCGCGCTTATGCAGGTCGCGTGGGCGTCCTAGGCCGCTGGCAGAATGCGGCGCCATGGACGATGCGCTGGCGGGGTTGGACGACGTCGACTGGGCCCGGCTCAGCCACGCCTACGGGTCCGCGGACGACGTACCGGCGAGCCTCCGGGCCCTCCGCGTCCCGGACGAGGAGGAGCGCCTCACCGCCTTGTACGAGTTGCACGCGAACATCTACCACCAGGGCAACCGCTACGAGGCGTCCGCACACGCGGTGCCGTTCCTGCTGGCCCTCGCCGCCGACCCGACGACCCCCGGCCGCGACGACCCGCTGTACCTGGCGACCGGGATGGCCGTCGGCTACGACGAATCGCACCTGCCGTCCGGCGTCGGCATCGAGGACTGGCGGCGCGAGGTGGCCCGGATGCGCGCCGCCGACCCCGCCGCCGAGGAACGCCAGATGGACGCCTGGGTCGAGGAGGCCGCCGACCCCGGCGAACGCGCCTCCAGGAAGCGGCAGCGCGAACTCCTCGACGCCGGCGTCGTCCTGCGGAACGCCGAAGCCGAACTGGCCGCCTACGACGCCGTCCGAGCCGGCCTGTCCGGCGTCCGCGGCCTGCTCGCCGACGGCGACGCGTACGTCCGGGCGGCGGCCGCCTACACACTCGGCTGGTTGCCCGAAGAGGCCGCCGCCTCGGTTCCGGCGCTGCGGACCCTCCTCGGCGCCGAGACCGATCCCGCCGTCACCGCCAACGCGCTCGTCTCCGTCGGCCTCCTGGACGACCGGGACCTGATCCCCCGGCTCCGCGAGCACCTGGCGGGCGACGAGCCCCTCCCCCGCTGGGCCGCCGCCGTCGCACTGCTGCGCCTCGGCGTCGCGGAACCATCGGTCATCGCCGAACTCGCCGCCACGAGCATCGCCCCGCCCGAGACGGCTGGTACGCCGGTCGCCTTCCTCAACGGCGATCTCCGTCTCTACTCCGCCACCTGCCTCGCCGCGATGGACGACGCCCCGCCCGAAGCCGCCGACGCCGTCCTCGACGGACTGTCCCGCACGTCCGACGACGCGTCCTTCCCGATGGCCGCCGCCGCGCTCAAGCTGGCCTTCGGTGCTCCGTCCGGACCGTCCGTGCCGTCCGCCCCGCTGCCGCCGTTCGACGAGCTCACGCCCGTCCAGCAGCGGGCCGTCCGCACCATCGCCGAGCTCACATCCGGGACATGGGACTGGGTGAACCTCTGGGAGATCCTGCGCGAGTGGGGCCTGCCCACCGACCGCGACGCCTGCCGCACGTATGCGGGTCTCGCATGACGGTCACGCGGGGTTCACGACGGAACTAAGGTTGGGCAGCGTGCGTCTCGTTATCGCCCGCTGCAGCGTCGACTACGCCGGCAAGCTCACCGCCCACCTGCCCATGGCCCCCAGGCTCGTCCTGATCAAGGCGGACGGCAGCGTCAGCATCCATGCCGACGACCGCGCCTACAAGCCGCTGAACTGGATGAACCCGCCGTGCTCCCTGCGCGAGGAGCCGTTCGAGGAGAACGGCGCGATCGCCCGCTGGACGGTCACGCACGGCAAGTCGGGCGAACGGCTGATCCTCACCATCGAGGAGATCATCCACGACACCAGCCACGAGCTGGGCCTGGACCCGGGCCTGCGGAAGGACGGCGTCGAGGCGCACCTGCAGGAACTGCTCGCCGAGCACATCACCACCCTCGGCGATGGCTGGTCGCTGATCCGCCGCGAGTACCCCACCGCGATCGGCCCCGTCGACATCCTGTGCCGCGACTCCGACAGCGCCACCGTCGCCGTCGAGATCAAGCGGCGCGGCGAGATCGACGGCGTCGAGCAGCTCACGCGGTACCTGGAGCTACTGAACCGCGACCCCCACCTGGCGCCGGTCCGCGGCATCTTCGCCGCGCAGGAGATCAAGCCCCAGGCCCGCGTCCTCGCCCTCGACCGCGGCATCGGCTGCGTCACCCTCGACTACGACGCCCTCCGCGGCATCGAACACGAGGGCACCCTTTTCTGACGCCGTCACCCCGCCAGCGGCGAGGTTGTCGGCGGTGGCGTGGTGACCGTTCTGCGGCTCCATATCCGCCACCGGGTCGGGGGTCGGACTCCGAAGCGAATTGCTCAGCTCGAAATGGGCGTGGTTCCAGAGCAGATTCGGCAGGGTTCGAGGGCAAGAAGGGTGTTCGTGTGGTGGGGTGGCGCTGGCGTACGGGGCCGCCCCTCCAAAGTCAAGGGCGCCTTCGGCGTCGCT
>NZ_BAAAMR010000110.1:18767-31284 GCF_039529375.1 Actinomadura napierensis | reverse complement strand
GCTTTTAACACGCTGTTGAGTTCTCAAGAAACGGACACCCACCGCGCTCGATCCGCTCTCGCGAACCTCGCTCCGGGCCAACCCTTCAAGCTTACCCGATCCGCCCACTTTGTCAAACTCTGGGCGGTTCGGTCCTCGACGTCCCTTTTGGGCGCGAACAAGCTCGTCCCGGTTGGTCTGTGGAGGGTTCCCCTGGGGCCGGCCGCCTTGTCGGCGTCCCGCTCCCCCGTGGGGCGTGTAGAACACTAGGTCCCCGCGACGAGAGCGTCAAATCAAGCCCCGAGGTCGCGTTTGCGCAGGTCAAGCGACGTTTCAAGGCCGCAGATGAGGCTTGCGGAGGGTGCCCGTGACCGCACTGTGACGTGGATCTACCGAAGTTTTCCCGTTCATGGCGAGCGCCCGCCCGGACGAATCCGGACGGGCGCTCGTCTAGCGCGGTTCAGCCGGCGGCCACCTCGACGCCGCCGACGTTGCGCTTGCCGCGCCGCAGGACGAGGAACCTGCCGTGCAGCAGGTCGGCCGACGCCGGCGCGGCGTCCTCCGACTCGACCTTGGCGTTGTTCAGGTAAACGCCGCCCTGGGAGATCGTGCGTCGTGCCTCGGACTTGCTCTTGCACAGGCCCGACGCCGCCAGGAGGTCCACCACGGGCGGCAGCTCCCCCGGCGGGATCTCCGTGCGGGGGACCTCCGCCAGCGCGGACCTGAGGGTCCGCTCGTCCAGCTCCTCCAGTGCGCCCTGGCCGAACAGGGCCTTGGAGGCGGCGACCACAGCGGCGGTCTCGTCCGCGCCGTGGACGAGCGTGGTCATCTCCTCAGCGAGGGCGCGCTGCGGCAGGCGTGCCGCCGGCCGGTCGGCGCCCTGCTTGACCAGGTCCTCGATCTCCTCCCGTGAGCGGAAGCTGAAGACCTTGAGGAACTTCTCCACGTCGCGGTCGTCGGCGTTGATCCAGAACTGGTAGAAGGCGTACGGCGAGGTCAGCTCGGGGTCGAGCCAGTACGTCTCGCCGCCGGCGGTCTTGCCGAACTTCGTCCCGTCCGCCTTGGTGAGCAGCGGGGTCGTCAGCGCGTGCGCGCTGCCGCCCTCGACACGCCGGATGAGGTCGACGCCGGCGGTGAGGTTGCCCCACTGGTCGCTGCCGCCGGTCTGCAGCACGCATCCGTGCCGCCGGTACAGCTCCAGGAAGTCCATGGACTGCAGGAGCACGTAGCTGAACTCGGTGTAGCTCATCCCGGTGGTGTCGAGGCGGGCCTTGACGGTCTCGCGGGCGAGCATCCGGTTGACCGGGAAGTGCTTGCCGATGTCGCGCAGGAACTCGATCGCCGACATGGGGCCGGTCCAGTCGAGGTTGCTGACCATGGTGGCGCCGGTGGGGCCGTCGTCGAAGTCCAGGAACCGCGACACCTGGCCGCGGATCCGCTCGACCCAGCCGGCGACGGTCTCCTCGGAGTTCAGCACGCGTTCGGCGCTCTTGCCGCTGGGGTCGCCGATGAGGCCGGTGGCGCCGCCGACGAGGCCGAGGGGACGGTGCCCCGCCTGCTGGAAGCGCCGCAGGACGAGGATCTGGATGAGGTTCCCGAGGTGCAGCGAGGGCGCCGTCGGGTCGAACCCGCAATACAGCGTGACCGGCCCCGCGGCGAGCAGCGCCCGCATCTCGTCCAGCTCGGTGGACTGCGCGATCAGGTCGCGCCACGCGAGGTCATCCAGGATGTCGGTCACGTTCTCCCTCGTCTCAGCCTTGCCGTCCGGCTCTTTCACCAGACTGCCCGATGGGCGGACGCCCACGCCAACGATATTCGGAGGTCAGGCCCGTCCGGCGGCCTTCCGGCGCACGCGCGGGACGTGCGCCCGGTAGGGCGACACGGTCGGGTCGCCGTCGACGTAGAACCGCCACGGCACCTCCTTGGCGCCGTTGACCCCGGTCCGGGGCCCGCTGCGGATCAGCGCGGGATCGGCGGGCTCGCCCCGGAGGATCGTCATCTCGCCGCCGGGCGTGCACACGTCCAGGCCGTTCTGGTCGCGGACGACGCCGAGGGCCTGGCACAGCCGGGCGGGGCCGCGGGCCAGGTCCCGGACGGTGGACTTCGGGCGGCGCGCCTGGGCGATCTCCTCCCCCGCGACGATCTCCCCGGCGCGCAGCAGCACCGCGGAGGACGTCCCGTCCGGCCCGCACACCAGGTTCATGCAGAAGTGCATGCCGTAGGTGAAGTAGACGTAGACGTGCCCGGGCGGCCCGAACATCACCGCGTTGCGCGGTGTCTCGCCGCGGTAGGCGTGGGACGCGGGGTCCAGGGGGCCCGCGTACGCCTCGACCTCGGTGAGCCGCGCGGCGACCTCGCCCTCGGCGGTGCGATGCGTGATCACGTGCCCGAGCAGCGAGGGCGCGACCTCGTCCACCGGCCGGTCGAAGAAGTCCCGTGGCAGCAGCGCTCCGTCCATCGCCTCACCGTGGTCTAGGGGGTGTCCGCCGGTCGACCAGCCTAGGGGGCGGCGCGGACCGGCGCGGCCGCCCGGCCGGTCGGCGGCCGGGCGGCCCTTGGGCCCCTCTGTGGCCCGCCGTCAAGTGTCCGTATTCCTGTCTCCCGCCCCAGGCAAAAGCAGCCTGACCGTCGCCTTCCGCTCCGCCGGGGCTCCGCTCCAGGCGCCGGTCAGGCGTCGGTGGCCCAGGAGGCGTGCTCGTTGACCTGGGCGCGCAGCGCGGTGATCTGCTCGCGGACGCGGTCCGGGGCGGTGCCGCCGTAGGCCTTGCGGGACGCCAGGGCGCCCTGCACGTTGAGGACCTCGCGGACGTCCGGCGTCAGGTGCGGCGACACCTTCGCCAGCTCGTCGTCGGTGAGGTCGTCGAAGTCCTTGTCGTTGACCTGGCACCAGACGACGAGGTGGCCGACGACCTCGTGGGCGTCGCGGAACGCCACGCCGCGCCGCACCAGCAGTTCGGCGAGGTCGGTGGCGAGGGCGAAGCCGTCGGGCGCGGAGGTCTCCAGCCGCTCGGTGTTGATCCGCATGGTGGCGATCAGCCCGGACATCGCGGGCAGGACGAGCAGCAGCGTCTCGACGGCGTCGAACGCGCCCTCCTTGTCCTCCTGGAGGTCGCGGTTGTAGGTGAGCGGCAGGCCCTTGAGGGTGGTGAGCAGGCCGACGAGGTGGCCGATGAGCCGGCCGGCCTTGCCGCGCGCCAGCTCGGCGACGTCGGGGTTCTTCTTCTGCGGCATGATCGACGACCCGGTGGCGTAGGTGTCGTCCATCTCGATCCAGCGGAACTCCTGCGACGCCCAGAGGCAGATCTCCTCGCCGAGGCGGGACAGGTGCACGCCGATCAGCGCGGCGGTGAACAGGAACTCGGCGACGAAGTCGCGGTCGGCGACGGCGTCCATGGAGTTGGGCGCGGCGGCGTCGAAGCCGAGTTCGGCGGCGGTGGCCCGCGGGTCCAGTGGCAGCGAGGAGCCGGCGAGGGCCCCGGAGCCGAGCGGCGAGATCGCGGCGCGCTTGTCCCAGTCGCGGAGCCGGGCGATGTCGCGGGTGAGCGGCTGGACGTGCGCGAGCAGCTGGTGGGAGAACAGCACCGGCTGCGCGTGCTGCAGGTGGGTCATGCCGGGCGCGGCGACGCCGAGGTTGTGCTCGGCCTGCGCGATCAGCGCGGTCTCCAGCTCGACGAGCCGGGAGACGATCTGCCGGGCGTGGTCGCGCAGGTACAGGCGCAGGTCGGTGGCGACCTGGTCGTTGCGGCTGCGGCCGGCGCGGAGCTTGCCGCCGAGGGCGCCGAGGCGCTCCAGCAGGCCGCGTTCGAGGGCGGTGTGCACGTCCTCGTCGGCGACGGCGGGCCGGAACTCCCCGGACCGGCAGGCGGCCTCCAGGTCGTCGAGGGCACCGATCATGCGGTCCAGCTCGTCGTCGGTCAGCAGCCCGGCCCGGTTGAGGACGCGGGCGTGGGCGCGCGAGCCCATCAGGTCGTAGGGGGCGAGCCGCCAGTCGAACTGGACGCTCACCGAGAGCCGCGCGAGCGCGTCCGACGGCCCGCCCTCGAACCGGCCGCCCCACAGTCGCGTCGGTGCCTTGGTCACGGAAATCCTCTTCTTCCCAGCGCTGTGCGTTGTGTGTTGCCATCCCACCATGCCCGGCGCGCCGGTGCGCGTCCGGCGCCCGTGCGCCGGTCACGGCGGGTCGATCCGGATCCTCGGGCGCGCGGCGCCCTAGCTCCGCCGTTCGCGGCCGGCGGTCAGCCCGATCAGCGACTCGGCGACGTCCTCCCCGCCGTTCGGGTCGCGGGCGATGACGAGGATGGAGTCGTCGCCCGCGACCGTGCCGAGGATCGTCGACCATTCGGCGTGGTCGATCGCCGAGGCCAGGTACTGCGCGGCGCCCGGCGGGGTGCGGACGATGACCAGGTTCGCGGACGCCTCGGCCGACACCAGCAGTTCCGCGGCGATCCGGGAGAGCCGTCCGGCGAAGGTCTCGGCGCCGCCGGTGCGGGCCCGCCGGATCCGCTCGCCGCCCTCGCCGGGGACGGCGTAGATCAGGCTGCCGTCGTCGGCGCGGAGCTTGACCGCGCCGATCTCGACCAGGTCGCGGGAGAGGGTGGCCTGGGTGACGTCGACGCCGGCGTCCTGCAGGAGCTTGGCGAGCTCGCCCTGCGAGTGGACGGGGTGGCGGGTCAGCAGGTCGATCACCCGGGACTGGCGGGCGGTCTTGGTCATCGGGGTCGTCACCGGGACCGCTCCAGCAGCCAGACCAGCAGCGCCTTCTGGGCGTGCAGCCGGTTCTCCGCCTCGTCCCACACGCGGCTGCGGGGGCCGTCGAGGACGGCGGCGGAGATCTCCTTGCCGCGGTAGGCGGGCAGGCAGTGCAGGACGACCGCCTCGGAGTCGGCGCGGGCGAGCAGGTCCTCGTCGACCGCGTAGGGCTCGTAGAGCGAGGTGTCCTTGCCCTCCTCCCCCATCGACACCCAGGTGTCGGTGGCGAGGACGTCGGCGCCGGCGGCGGCCCGCGCGGGGTCGCCGGTGACGGTGACCGCGCCGCCGGTGACGGCGGCGATCTCGGTGGCGCGGGCCACGACGGCGGGGTCGGGCGGCAGGGACGGCGGCGCGGCGACGCGGACGTGCATGCCGGCGGTCGCGCAGCCGAGCAGGTAGGAGTGGGCCATGTTGTTGGCGCCGTCGCCGAAGTAGGCGAGGGCCGCGCCGGCGAGCCCGCCCTTGGTCTCCTGGACGGTCTGCAGGTCGGCGAGGATCTGGCACGGGTGGAACTCGTCGGTGAGGGCGTTGACGACCGGGACGGCGGTGCCGGCGGCCATCTCCTCGACGCGCTCCTGCCCGGCCGTCCGCCAGACGATCGCGGCGACCTGGCGTTCGAGCACGCGGGCGGTGTCGGCGATGGTCTCGCCGCGGCCGAGCTGGCTGGTGCCGGCGTCCATGACGATGGGGTTGCCGCCGAGTTCGGCGATGCCGACGGTGAACGACAGGCGGGTCCGGGTGGACGGCTTGTCGAACAGGACGGCGACCGACTGCGGGCCCTCCAGCGGCCGGTGGGCGAACCGGTCCTTCTTGACCCGCGCGGCGAGGTCGAGGACCTCGGCCTGTTCGGCGGGCGCGAGGTCGTCGTCGCGGAGGAAGTGCCGGACGGTCATGGGGTCAGCTCTCCTTCACGGCGGACGCGGCGTCGAGGATCGAGGGGAACGCGGCGGTGAACGAACGGGCCTGCTCCCCGGTGAGGATCAGCGGCGGGGCGAGCCTCAGCGCGTCGGGCTGGAGCGCGTTGATGAGGAAGCCGGCGTCGCGGGCGGCGGCCTCGACGGCGGGCGCGTGCGGGCCGGTGAGAACGGCGGCGCGCCACAGGCCCCGGCCCCGGACGCCTTTGAGCAGCGGGTGGTCGATCGCCGCGATCCCGGACGCGAGGGTCTCCCCCACCGCGGCGGCGTTGCCGAGCAGGCCGTCCTTCTCGATGGTGTCCAGGACGGTGAGGGCGGCGGCGGCGCTGACCGGGTTGCCGCCGAACGTGCTGCCGTGGTCGCCCTTGGCGAAGATCTCGCCGTGCGGGCCGAAGGCGACGCACGCACCGATCGGC
This sequence comes from Actinomadura napierensis, assembly GCF_039529375.1. NCBI lineage: Bacteria > Bacillati > Actinomycetota > Actinomycetes > Streptosporangiales > Thermomonosporaceae > Actinomadura > Actinomadura napierensis. Next base: position 25,226 of record NZ_BAAAMR010000110.1, on the reverse strand, counting down.
AGGCCGCCACCGAGGCCCTTGGCGAGCGTCAGGATGTCCGGTTTCGCGTTCTCGTGCTGGAACGCGAACCAGGCTCCGGTCCGACCGATGGCCGACTGGATCTCGTCGGCGACGAACAGCGCGCCGGTCGCGTCGCAGATCTCGCGGGCGGCGGTGAAGTAGCCCTCCGGCGGGGGCACGACCCCCGCCTCGCCCTGCGTGGGCTCCAGGAAGACCGCGGCGCACTGCTCGTCCACGGCGGCCTTGAGCGCGTCCGCGTCACCGTAGGGGACGAACCGGACGTCGATCGCGAACGGCCCGAACGGCTCCCGGATCGCCTTCTTCCCGGTGAGCGACAGCGCGCCCATGCTCCGGCCGTGGAATCCGTTCTCCGTCGCGACGAAGTAGGTCCGGCCGTTGGTCTTGCCGTACTTGATGGCGAGCTTGAGCGCGGCCTCGTTGGCCTCGGTGCCGCTGTTGGCGAGGAACACCCGGCCGTCGCCGCCGAGCAGCTCCCGCAGCCGCTCGGCCAGCAGCACCTCGGGCTCGTTCAGGAACAGGTTGGAGGTGTGCGCGATCGCGGCGGCCTGCTTCGACACCGCCTCGACCAGGGCCGGGTGGCCGTGCCCGAGAGAGCTGACCGCGATACCGCCGATCAGGTCGAGGTACTCGCGGCCGTCGGCGTCCCACACCCGGCAGCCCTCGCCGCGCACCAGCGCCACCGGCGGGACGCCGTAGTTCGGCATGAACGCGGCCTCGAACCGCTTCCGCAGATCGGCCGTGCTCATTTCGGGTCCTCCGTCACCGGTCCGCCGGGGAGGCTCGGCAGCACCATCGTTCCGATCCCTTCGTCGGTGAAGATCTCCAGCAGCAGCGAGTGCGGGACCCGCCCGTCCAGGACGTGCGCCTGCGGGACGCCGCCGCGCACGGCGGCCAGGCACGCCTCCATCTTCGGCACCATCCCGGCGGACAGGTCCGGCAGCAGCGCTGCCAGCTCGTCCGTGCTCAGCCGGTCGATCACGTCGTCGCTGTCGGGCCAGTCGGCGTACAGGCCCTCCACGTCGGTGAGCACGACCAGCTTCGCCGCGTCCAGCGCGACGGCGAGCGCCGCCGCGGCCGTGTCGGCATTGACGTTGTACACCTCGCCGTCGTCGCCGCGCGCGATGCTCGACACGACCGGCACGCGCCCGTCGTCCAGCAGCGCCCGGACGGCGCCGACCTCCACCTCGACGATCTCGCCGACCTGGCCGATGTCGACGCGCGCGCCGTCCACGACCGCGTGCTTGCGCTCGGCGGTGAACAGGTTCGCGTCCTCGCCGGACATGCCGACGGCGAACGGCCCGTGCCGGTTGATCAGCCCGACGACGTCCCGCTGCACCTGGCCGGTCAGCACCATCCGGACGACCTCCATCGCCTCCGGGGTGGTGACGCGCAGGCCGGCGGTGAAGGTCGAGTCGATCCCGTTGCGCTCCAGCGCGGCGTTGATCTGCGGGCCGCCGCCGTGCACGATCACCGGCTTCAGCCCGGCGTAGCGCAGGAACACGATGTCCTCGGCGAACTGGTGCCGCAGCGCCTCGTCGGTCATCGCGTGCCCGCCGTACTTGATCACGACGGTCGTGCCGTGGAAGCGCTCCAGCCACGGCAGCGCCTTGATCAGCGTCTCCGCCTTGCCCATGACCCCGGCGCGGTTCTTGCGCATCTGGGCGCCGCTGGTGATCGCGGTCATGTGGAGTACGCCGAGTTCTCGTGGACGTAGTCGGCGGTGAGGTCGCTCGTCCAGACGGTGGCGCTGTGCGGGCCGGCGGACAGGTCCGCGGTGATCGTCACGTCGCGGGGGCGCATGTCGACCTTGTCGCGGTCGTCGCCGAACGAGCCGTTGCGGCACACCCAGACGCCGTTGATGGCGACGTTGAGCTGGTCGGGCTCGAACACGGCGTCGGTGGTGCCGATCGCCGACAGCACCCGACCCCAGTTGGGGTCCTCGCCGTGGATGGCGCACTTGAGGAGGTTGTTGCGGGCGATGGACCGGCCGACCGTGACCGCGTCGTCCTCGGACGCGGCGCCGACGACCTCGATGGCGATGGCCTTGGAGGCGCCCTCGGCGTCCACGAGGAGCTGCCGGGTCAGGTCGGCGCACACCTCGGTGAGCAGCGCGGTGAACTCCTCCTCGCCGGGGACGGTGCCGGTGGCGCCGGACGCCATCAGCAGGACGGTGTCGTTGGTGGACATGCAGCCGTCGGAGTCGAGCCGGTCGAAGGTGACGCGGGTGGCGGCGCGCAGCGCCCGGTCGAGGGTGTCGGCGGGCAGGTCGGCGTCGGTGGTGATCACGCACAGCATGGTGGCCAGGGACGGGGCGAGCATGCCCGCGCCCTTGGCCATCGCGCCGATCATGTAGCCGCCGTCGCCCTGCCGGAAGGAGATCTTCCCGACGCTGTCGGTGGTGCGGATCGCGTCGGCGGCGGCGAGGCCGCCGTCGCCGCGCGACAGCTCCGCGACGGCCTTGTCCATGCCGGGGAGCAGCGCGTCCATCGGCAGCCGCTCGCCGATCAGGCCGGTGGAGCAGACGGCGATCTCGCCGGCGGAGTCGGCCAGCAGCTCGGCGGCCTTCTCGGCGGTGGCGTGGGTGTCCTGGAAGCCGGGGGCGCCGGTGCAGGCGTTGGCGCCGCCGGAGTTCAGCACGACCGCGCGGACGCGGCCGCCGTTGAGCACCTGCTCCGACCACAGGACGGGCGCGGCCTTGACGCGGTTGCGGGTGAAGACGGCGGCGGCGGCGCGGGACGGCCCGTCGTTGACGACGATGGCCAGGTCGCGGGTGCCGCTGTCCTTCAGCCCGGCGACGACGCCGGCGGCGCGGAAACCCCGGGGGGCGGTGACGCTCAAGGGGACACTCCGATCGTGGTCAACCCGAGTTCTTCCGGGAGGCCGAGGGCGAGGTTGGCGCTCTGGACCGCGCCGCCCGCGGTGCCCTTGGCGAGGTTGTCGATGGCGACGACCGCGATGATCCGGCCGGCGGCCTCGTCCAGCGCGACCTGGACGAGCGCGGTGTTCGCGCCGAGCGTCATGGAGGTGGCGGGCCACTGGCCCTCGGGCAGCAGGCCGAGGAACGGCTCGCCGGCGCAGGCGTCGCCGTAGGCGGCGCGCAGCGTCGCGGCGGTGACGCCCGGGCGGGCCTTGGCCGTGCAGGTCGCGAGGATGCCGCGGCTCATCGGCGCGAGCGTCGGGGTGAAGGAGACGGTGACCTCCTCCCCGGCGACGGCGCTGAGGTTCTGCGTCATCTCGGGGGTGTGCCGGTGGACGCCGCCGACGGCGTACGCGCTGACCGAGCCCATCACCTCGCTGCCGAGCAGGTGCGGCTTGAGGGAGCGTCCGGCGCCCGAGGTGCCGGACGCGGCGACCACGACGACGTCGGGTTCGGCGAGCCCGGCGGCGAACGCCGGGAAGAGCGCGAGGCTGACGGCGGTCGGGTAGCAGCCGGGGACCGCGATCCGCCCGGTGGAGCGCAGCGCGTCCCGCCGCCCGGGCAGCTCGGGGAGCCCGTAGGGCCAGGTGCCGGCGTGCGGGGTGCCGTAGAAGGCCTCCCAGGCCGCCGGGTCGGTGAGCCGGTGGTCGGCGCCGCAGTCGACGACCAGGACGTCGCCGCCCAGCTGCGCCGCCAGCGGTCCCGACTGCCCGTGCGGCAGGGCCAGGAACACGACGTCGTGACCCGCGAGGGTGTCCGGGGTGGTCTCGGCCAGGACGCGCCCGGCCAGGGATCGCAGATGCGGCTGGTGCACGCCCAGCTCGGTGCCCGCGTTGGAGCCCGCCGTGAGCGCGCCGATCTCGAACTCTGGATGTCCCGCCAGGATGCGCAGCAGCTCGCCGCCCGCGTAACCGCTGGCGCCGGCGACCGCCGTCCGGATTCCCATGTTCCTCCTCAGCCCAACAACAAGTAAGAGTATGCATGCAACTGGAAACCTATTCAACGTCGGACGTCCGGTCAGCGCGATCTGAGACGAGCGACACAGGGCCCCATCATGTCAACTGATGTTGACATCCTCCAGGCGTCAACCTATGTTGACACCCGTGATCCGGCGTGTAGTTAGGCCTCTAAAGATTTGCCATCTAAACATCGGAGCTCTAACATCGCCGCCATGGAGAACCTCGGCTTCGGCGACCTCACGGTCCTCGGCCCCATGGAGGAGTGGCCGGTCGGCCGCCTCTTCGGCGCCGCCTCACGGCTGGCGGGGCCGGTCGTCTGGCGGATCGTCGAGAAGCACGGGATCAGCCCGGCGGGCTTCTTCCTGCTCCGCCTGCTGGTCGTCGAGGACGGCCTGCGCCCGAGCGAGTGCGCGAAACGGCTGCTGGTCACCCCGGCCACCATCACCTCGGTGGTCGACACGCTGGAGCGCAACGGGCACGTGCGGCGCGAGCGCTCCTACCGCGACCGGCGCGGCGTGATGCTGCGCATCACCGACGAGGGCCGCCGGCTCCTCGCCGAGAAGTCCCAGCCCATCGGCCGGGACCTGCACGAGCTGTACGACGTCGTCGAGGAAGGCGACGAGGCGGCCGTCCGGCGGTTCCTGCTCAACCTGATCAAGCAGTTCGAGAACTACCCCGAGGGCAAGCCAGGGAAGGGAGACAGCGCGTGAGCGCACCCCCCGAGCCCGCCGTCCAGACGGTGGAGCTGAAGAAGACCTACCCCGCCGCCGGCCCGCGGCCCGCGGTGCCCGCCGTCCGGGGCATCGACCTCGACGTGCCGCGCGGCGAGTTCTTCGGGCTGCTCGGCCCGAACGGCGCCGGCAAGTCCACCACCATCGGCATGCTCACCACGCTGGTCGTCCCGACCGGCGGCACCGCCCGGGTGACCGGGCTGGACGTGGTGAAGGACGCCGTGGAGATCAAGCGCCGGATCGGCGTGGTGTCGCAGAACAACACCCTCGACAGCGACCTCACCGCCGCCGAGAACCTGGAGTTCCGCGGCCGGTTCTTCGGGCTGAGCGCGCGGGACGCGCGGCGGCGCGCCGACGAGCTGATGGAGCTGTTCGGGCTGACCGAGCACCGCAAGGGCAACCCGTTCGAGATGTCGGGCGGGCAGGCCAAGCGGGTGATGATCTGCCGGGCCCTGATGCACGGCCCCGAGGTCCTGTTCCTGGACGAGCCGACCGCCGGGCTCGACCCGCAGACCCGCACCAACCTGTGGGAGGTGCTGCGCGGCCTGCAGGCCGGCGGGCAGACGATCCTGCTCACCACCCACTACATGGAGGAGGCCGAGGCGCTCTGCGACCGGGTCGCGGTCGTCGACCACGGCAGGCTCCTCGCCGCGGGCACGGTGGACGAGCTGAAGGCCACCGCGGGCGCCGACACCGTCATCACCGTCGCCTACGACGCCCCCGCGCCCGACGAGATCCACAAGCTGGCCGACCGCGACGGCATCAGCAAGGTCGAGGTCAACGACGGCCAGGTGCGGGTGTTCGCCACCGAGCCCGACGGGATCCTCGGCGAGCTCGTCACCATCGGGTCGGCCGCCGGGGTCGGCGTCACCGACGCCACCCAGCTGCGTCCCAGCCTGGAGACCGTCTTCCTCACCCTCACCGGAAGGGAGTACCGCGAATGACCGCCCCGGCCACCGCCGTCCTGAAGCCGCCGCCCGCGGCGCGCGCGACGATCCCCCGCACGTTCGCCGCGATGATGGCGCGCGAGGCGCGGGTGATGCGCAAGAACTTCCTGTCGACGTTCGTCCGGGTGCTGGTGCAGCCGGTGATGTTCGTGTTCGTGTTCTCCTACGTGCTGCCCAAGCTCGGCGGCGGTGCGATGGCGGGCGGCCCCGGCGGGCCGACGTTCTCCACGATCCTGGTGCCCGGGCTGGTCGGCTCGTCCATCATCATGCAGGCGATGATGGCGGTGATCTTCCCGCTGATGATGGAGCTGAACTGGCAGAAGTCCATCACCGACCGGGCGCTGGCGCCGGTGCCGATCCCGCTGCTGGCGGTGCAGAAGATCGTCGCGGCGGCGCTGCAGGGCCTGATCGGCGGGCTGCTGGTGTTCCCGGCCGTGCTGCTCATCCACGCCGAGGGCCAGTCGCCGCACGTGCACGTCGAGAACTGGCCCGTGCTGGTCGTGGTGATGGTGGCGGGGTCGCTGCTGGCCGCGGCCGGCGGGCTGCTGCTCGGCACGCTGCTGAACCCGCAGAAGGTGCAGGTCCTGTTCGCGATGGTGCTGCTGCCGATGACGATGCTCGGCTGCGTGTACTACCCGTGGTCGGCGCTGGACCACATCCGGTGGCTGCAGATCCTCAGCCTGTTCAACCCGCTCGTGTACGTCAGCGAGGGGCTGCGCAGCACCCTGACGCCCGGCATCCCGCACATGCCGGCGTGGGCGTTCCTGCTGGCCATCGTCGGCGGGACGGTCCTGCTGACGTGGGCCGCCACCCGCACGTTCACCCGCCGCGTCCTGACCTGACCGGACCGTCGGAGGCCCCGCGCGGACGTTCCGCGCGGGGCC
>NZ_BAAAMR010000110.1:0-18757 GCF_039529375.1 Actinomadura napierensis | reverse complement strand
CTCCCGCGCAGCGCGCGGGAGCGCCCTCGGGAAGGACGGTCAGGCGCCGCGGAGGACGGCGCCGGTCCGGTCGGCGGCGACGACGACCGCGGCGTCCCGGGCCTGCGACGCCTCCTCGGCGGTGAGGGTGCGGTCGGGCGCCCGGAACCGCAGCGAGTAGGCCAGGGACTTGCGGCCCTCCCCCACCTGCTCGCCGGTGTAGACGTCGAACAGCCGGATCGACTCCAGCAGGTCGCCCGCGCCGTCGCGCAGCGCCGCCTCGACGTCCGCGGCGGGCACCTCCGAGCCGACGATGAGCGCCACGTCCTGCGTCGCGACCGGGTAGGTCGACACGTGCGGCGCGCGGACGGCCACCGGCTCGCCCAGCCGGCGCAGTTCCAGCTCCATCGCGCAGGTGCGCGCCGGCAGCCCGTACGCCTTGGTGACGCGCGGGTGCAGCTCACCGGCGTGTCCGACGAGCGTGTCGCCCACGTACAGCGCGGCGCAGCGGCCCGGATGCCAGGGCGCGTGCTGGTCGGCCCGCGCCGTCAGCTCCACGCCGACCTCGGCCGCCACCGTGCGCGCGGCCTGCACCGCGTCCGCCCACAGCGCCGGGCGCCCCCCGCCCCACCAGCCGGACGGCTCGCGGTCGCCGGACAGCACGGCCGCCACCCGGTGCGGCTGGTCGGGCAGCGCCGCCTCGACGGACGCGACCTCGTCGGACGTCGGGCCGCGGTCCACCGCGAGCCGCGGCGACCGCTCCGGCGCGTCCGGACGCGGCCGGAACACCACGCCCAGCTCGAACAGCGCCGTGTCGGGGAAGCCGCGGCCCACGTTGTGCGCCAGCGTCCGCAGCAGCCCCGGCAGCAGCGTGGTCCGCAGCAGCGGCTCCTCCTCCGACAGCGGGTTCGCCAGCCGCAGGGTGCGGCGGCGCGCGTCGTCGGCGGGCAGTTGCAGGTCGTCCCAGTCCTTCGCGGACACGAACGGGAACGCCAGCACCTCGACGTACCCGGCGCCGGCGAGCGCGCGGCCGACGCGGCGGCGCAGCCGCTGCTGGATCGTCAGGCCCCGCCCGGCGGACGGGCGCGGCGCGCGGGCCGGGATGTTCTCGTAGCCCTCCAGCCGGATGACCTCTTCGGCGAGGTCGTTGGGGTCGGTGAGGTCGGGCCGCCACGACGGCGGCGCCACGCTGAGGACGTCGTCCCCCTCGACCGTGCAGCCGATCTCCTCCAGTCGGCGGACGACCGTGCCGCGGCCGTAGGACACGCCCGCGACCCGGTCCGGATGCCCGGCCGGCATGGTGATCGTGACCCGCTCGGCCGGTGCCTCGGCGTGGGTGACGCCCGGGACGATCTCCGCGCCGCCGAGGTCGGCGAGCATCCGCGCCGCGCGGTAAGAGGCGTACAGCGGCAGCTCGCGGTCGACGCCGCGCTCGAACCGGTAGGACGCCTCGCTGTGCAGCTTGTGGCGGCGGCTCATCCGGGCCGTGCCGATCGCGTCGAAGTGCGCGGCCTCGATGACCATGTCGGCCGACCGGTCGTCGATCTCCGTAGCGAGGCCGCCCATCGTGCCGGCCATCGAGATCGGGCCCGACTCGTCGGTGATGAGGATGTCCTCGGGGTCCAGCTTCCGCTCGACGTGGTCGAGGGTCTCCAGGCTCTCGCCCTTGGCGGCGCGGCGCACCACGATCGGGCCGGTGAGCTTGGCCCGGTCGAACGCGTGCAGCGGCTGCCCGAGCTCCAGCATCACGTAGTTGGTGACGTCGACCGCCAGCGACACCGGACGCATCCCCGCGCGGTGCAGGCGGACCTGCATCCACATCGGCGTCCGCGCGTCGGGGTCGAAGCCGCGCACCTCGCGCAGGACGAACCGGTCGCACGCGGTCGGGTCGCCGATGCTCGCCGGGTAGGCCTCGCCGTTCTTGGCGGGCAGCTCGACGTCCGCCGGGTCCTCGAACGGGACGCCGTAGGCGATCGCGGCCTCGCGGGCGATGCCGCGGATCGACAGCGCGTAGCTGCGGTCCGGGGTGACGGCGATGTCCAGCACGTCGTCGCGGATGCCGAGCAGCCCGACGGCGTCCGCGCCGACCGGGGCGTCCGGCGGCAGCACCAGGATGCCGCCGTGGTCGTCGCCGATGCCGAGCTCGGTGACCGAGCAGATCATGCCCTCGGACGTCCTGCCGTAGGTCTTGCGGGCGCCGATCTCGAACCCGCCGGGCAGCACGCCGCCGGGCAGGATCACCACGACGCGGTCGCCGACCGCGAAGTTCGTGGCGCCGCAGACGATGTTCTGCGGCTCGCCGGTGCCGTTGGCGTCGCCGACGTCCACCTGGCAGTGGCGGATCGGCTTCTTGAAGCCGGTCAGCTCCTCGATCGCCAGGACCTCGCCGACCACGAGCGGCCCGGAGACGTCGGCGCCGAGCTGCTCGACCGTCTCGACCTCCAGGCCCGCCGCGATCAGCTTCGCGGCCAGGTCCCGGCCGGTCACGCCGGCCGGCAGCTCGACGTGCTCGCGCACCCAGGAAAGCGGGGCCCGCATCAGATCTCCATCCCGAACGGGAGGGTGAACCGGACGTCGCCCTCCACCATGTCGTACATGTCCTCCACGCCGTGCCGGAACATCAGCGCGCGCTCGACGCCCAGCCCGAACGCCCAGCCGCTGTAGCGGTCCGGGTCGACGCCGCAGGCCACCAGCACCCGCGGGTTGACCATGCCGCAGCCGCCCAGCTCGATCCAGCCCTCCGAACCGCAGGTGCGGCACGGCTCGCCGCCCGGCTCGGCGGACGCGCCCCGGCACACGAAGCACTGCATGTCCACCTCCGCCGACGGCTCGGTGAACGGGAAGTACGACGGCCGGAACCGGGTCTTCAGCCCCTCGCCGAACATGCCGGTGACGAACGCGTCGATGCCGCCGCGCAGGTCCGCCATGGTCAGGCCCTCGTCGACCGCGAGCCCCTCCAGCTGGTGGAACACCGGGCTGTGCGTGGCGTCCAGCTCGTCGGTGCGGAACGTGCGGCCCGGCGCGACCACGTACACCGGCAGCGGGCGCGACAGCAGCGCCCGGATCTGCACCGGCGAGGTGTGCGTGCGCATCACCAGCCCGGCCTCCTCCGACTCGACGAAGAAGGTGTCCTGCATGGTGCGGGCCGGGTGGTCGGGCTTGAAGTTGAGCGCGTCGAAGTTGAACCACTCCGCCTCGACCTCGGGACCTTCGGCGATCTCGAAGCCCATGGAGACGAAGACGTCGGCCATCCGCTCCTGCATGGTGGTCAGCGGGTGCCGCGCGCCGCGCTGCGCGCGGTCCCAGGGCAGCGTGACGTCGACGGTCTCCTCGACGAGGACCCGCTGGTCGCGCTCCTCCTCCAGGACGGCCTGGCGCTCCTTCAGCGCCTTGGACACCGCGCCGCGGGCGGCGCCGATGCGCTTGCCCGCGTCGGCGCGCGCCGCCGGCGGCAGCGCGCCGATCTCCCGGTTGGCCAGGGCCAGCGGGGAGCGGTCGCCGGCGTGCGCCAGGCGGACCTGCTTGAGGTCGTCGAGGTCGGCGGCCGCGGCGATCGCCGCGAGCGCCTCGTCGCGGGCCCGCTCCAGCTGCTCGGGCCGCAGTGCGGAGACCTCGACGGGGTCATAGGACTTGTTGGGTGCAGACATGGTGGTGTGATCGACTCCGGTCGGCGTGGGACGCCCGCAGTCTAGTGCGCGGACGGTGAAGATCCGGAAAGCGTGCGCGTGACGCGCGGCCCGCCCGGTGCCCTTCCGCGGCGGCGGGCCGCGCCCGGAAGGGCTCAGCTCGCGTGGTCGGGGGCCCCGGCGGGCACGGTAAATCGGAACTCGGCGCCGCCGCCGGGCGCGCGCCGCACGGTGATCGCGCCGCCGTGCGCCTCGACGAGGCCCTTCACGATGTACAGGCCGAGCCCGGTGCCGCCGCGCCGGTTGCCGCCCGGGCCGCGCCAGAACTGCCGGAAGACGCGCTGGACGGCCTCGGGCGGTATGCCCTCGCCCTCGTCGCGGACCGACACGGCCGCCCCCTCCTTGTGCGCGTCCGGCTCCACGACGATGGTGACAGTGCCGGCGCCGTGCCGCACCGCGTTCTCCACCAGGTTCCCGAGGATCTGGTCCATCTTGTCGGGGTCCAGCCACATCTCGGGGAGCTCGCCGCGGACCTCGAAGCGGAACCGGTCCTCGGCGTCGCCGGCCGCGACCCGGCCCGCGATCACCTTTCGGACCTCGTCCGGCAGGTCGACGACCTGGCGGCGCATCTCCAGCCGGCCCGCCTCGATCCGGGACACGTCCAGCAGCTCGGTGATCAGCCGGGTGACCCGGTCGGCGTCGGCGTTGACCGTCTCCAGCATGACCCGCTTCTGGTCGTCGTTGAAGCGGTGCCACTTGGCCAGCAGCGTCGCGGTGAAGCCCTTGACGCTGGTCAGCGGCGAGCGCAGCTCGTGCGCGACCGTGGAGACCAGGTCGGCGCGGTCGCGCTCCTGGCGGGCGCGGTGCTGCGCGTCGCGCAGGCAGACGGTGAACCGCTCGACCCGGCCGCCCTCGCCGCGCCGGTAGCCGGCGGTGACCAGCAGCTCGGTGCCGCCGGGCAGGAACAGCGACCGCTCCGGGTGCCGGGTGCGGGTGACGAGGCCCTCGTAGGGCGCCAGGCACTTCCACCAGTCGCGGCCCTCGGCGTCGTGCAGCGGCAGGACGTCGCGGAAGTCGCGGCCCAGCGCGGCCGCGGCGGCGATCCCGGTCATCCGCGCGGCGGCGGCGTTGAACACCACGACGCGGGCCTCGCGGTCGGCGACCAGCAGCCCGTCGGGCAGGTCGTCGGCCTCCCCCGGCCCGGAAAGTGCGCGCGCGGCCACGCCGGGGGGTTCCTCTCCGCCCACAGCGGCCTCCAGAACACCGGTAGAGCGCGGCCTGTCGAGAAGAGACTCTATCCGCAGTCGGGCCCCTTACGGGACCCGGAGAACGCCTCGCGGCAAGGCATTTGTAGCCGCCGGGAAGGGCCCGGAACGGGCCGCGGCGGGCGTCAGCGCGAGCCGGTCGGCGAGCCGGCGAGCGCGCCCGCGACGTCCGGGTGCAGCACGAACAACCGGTGCAGCCCGGTGATCCGCAGCAGCCGCAGCTGGGCCGGCCGCACCCCGGCCAGCACGATCTCGCCGCCGGAGCCGGAGATCTCGTTGTGCGCGCCGACGAGCGCGCCGAGCCCGGCCGCGTCGCAGAACGGGACCGCGGCGAAGTCGACCACCAGCCGGCGCGACCCCGCGGCGTGCGCCTCGACCAGCCGGGCGCGCAGCGTGTCCGCGGTGTGCAGGTCGATCTCGCCGGTCACCGTGACGACCGCGGTCCCGGGCCGCGGCTCGGCGACCTCGATCGCCAGGCCGGCCACCGGGGCCGGCACGGCGGTCGCGCCGAGCGCAGCCGCGTCCTGGCGATCGGTACCGGGGAGGGCCTCCCCGGGTGCCGCGGAGCCGCGGGGCGCGGCCTGCGCGGCGCCCGTCCGGCACCGGACCTCCGGTGCGCGCCGCCCCGGCCGTCTCGCCGGCCTGGTCTCCTCGGTCATCACGTTCGCCCCCACTCTGCGCGGCACCGTTGCCGCCCTGGTCAACGCCCCTGGTCAACACCGTAGGCAGCGGGCCGGGCGGATGAGATCCACCGCCGGACCGGTATCCCGCTCCTACCTGGGAATGAGTCCCCCGTGCCGGCGGGCCCCCTGCCCCTCCGCTCACGGGAAGACCATCTTCGCAGTTCACCTGCCACGAAACGGACCCGAAGGCGACCGCTTGCGGCCAACCGGCCACGCAACGCATTGAACCGTCGCGGCCGCTCGTACGTGTCCGGGGGTGCGCTCACGGCCCCCGTCCGTCCTCGCCTCCGGCCCGTTCCGCGCCGCGTCCTGACGTGCGCGGATTCAGGCCCGGCGCTGTGCCCGCGCCGAGGCGTACAGGCAGACGGCCGCGGCCGTCGCCAGGTTGAGGCTCTCGGCCCGGCCGTAGATCGGGACCCGGACCACCTCGTCCACGTGCCGGAGGATCTCCTCGGGCAGCCCCCACGCCTCGTTGCCGAACACCCAGGCGGTGGGCTGCGCCAGCAGTCCCTGGTCGATGGCCTCGTCCAGGGTGCGGTCACCGGCGCCGTCGGCGGCCAGCACTCTCAGCCCCGCCCGCTTCAGCTCCGGGATCAGCGTGTCGAAACGCGGCCCGACCACCACCGGCAGGTGGAACAGGCTGCCCGCCGAGGCGCGCACGCATTTGCCGTTGTAGGGGTCGACGGACGCGTCGGTGAACACGACCGTCTCCGATCCCGCCGCGTCGGCGGTGCGCAGCACCGTCCCGGCGTTGCCGGGGTCGCGGACGTGCGCGAGGACCGTCACCAGCCGGGGGCCGGCCTCCAGCGCGCCCGCCAGCGGGACGTCCACGAACCCGCAGACCGCCAGCAGCCCCTGCGGCGTGACGGTCTGCGCCAGCTCCGCCATGATCTCGCCGCTGACCCGCAGCACCGGGACACCGGCGCGCTCGGCGGCGCCGACCAGGTCGGGGTGACGGGTCTCGGCCTCGGCCGTGGTGAACAGCTCGGCCAGCCCGCCGGGGATCTCCAGCGCCTCCCGCACCGCCTGCGGCCCCTCGGCGAGGAACCGCCCCTCACGGCGCCGGAAGGCGCGTTTGGCGAGCCGTCGAGCGGCCTTCACCCGTGGTGATCGGATAGAGGTCAGCTCGCGGCCCGCCATGTCGCCGTACCCGCCCGTCGCCAGGTCGCCCGGCTCAGGCGGCCTCCGCCGGGAGGGCGTCCTTGGCCACCTTGACCAGGGCGGCGAACGCGGGAGCGTCGTTCACCGCGAGCTCCGCCAGCATGCGCCGGTCGACCTCGACCTCGGCGGCCTTCAGGCCCTGGATGAACCGGTTGTAGGTGATGCCGTTGGCGCGGGCGGCGGCGTTGATCCGCTGGATCCACAGCCGGCGGAACTGGCCCTTGCGGTCCTTGCGGTCCCGGAAGGCGTAGGTCATCGAGTGGAGCTGCTGCTCCTTGGCCTTGCGGTACAGCCGCGAACGCTGGCCGCGGTAGCCGCTCGACCGCTCCAGAACGACCCGACGCTTCTTGGCGGCGTTGACCGCCCGCTTCACGCGTGCCACGTGCTGACTCCTTCGTGGGGGCCGGAGCCGTCCTGGCGCCGGCCGGTCGTCGATGTTGCCGGTCGGGTGCTACTTGCGCAGCAGCTTCTTGATGTTCTTGGCGTCGGCGTCGGCCACCACGGCGGGGCCGGACAGGCGGCGCGTCCGCTTGGTGGGCTTGTGCTCGAGCAGGTGGTTCTTGTTGGCGCGGCGGCGCATCACCTTGCCGGAGCCGGTCAGCTTGAAGCGCTTCTTGGCACCGCTGTGGGTCTTGGTCTTCGGCATGGTCGCCGTCGTCTCCCTCGTTCCCGGCTCCCGTGCGGCGGCACGGGAGCGCACCTGATCGGCGCGTCGCGCTGGGACGCGTGCGGCGCGCCAGGTCAGGCTTCAATGTACGTGCGTAGCGACCCCGCGAAAGCCACGAGGACGCGGACGGGCCCGCCGCCGGAGCGGGGGTCCGGCGGCCCTTGCGGGCCGCGGGCATTGCGGCCGGACCGGCATCGCGGCCGATCCGGCACCACGGTCACGCGGGCACCGCGCCCGGTGCGCTCCGCTCTCGTGCGGGCAGCACCGGGCCGGGCACCGCGGTCGGGCGTTCACGACCGGGCGCCGTGGCCGCCTTCGCGGCCGGCGTCGCGCTCGCGCGGTCGGGCGTCCGGTCAGGCCGTTTCGTGCGCGGCGTCGTGCTCGCGGGTCGCCGCGCGCTGCTCGGCCTTGGCCTCCGCCTTCTTCTTGTGCGGACCGAGCACCATGATCATGTTGCGGCCGTCCTGCTTGGGCCGCGACTCGACGAAGCCGAGGTCCTCGACGTCGTCGGCGAGCCGCTGCAGCAGCCGGAAACCGAGCTCGGGGCGGGACTGCTCACGACCACGGAACATGATCGTGACCTTCACCTTGTCCCCGGCCTTCAGGAACCGCACCACGTGACCCTTCTTGGTCTCGTAGTCGTGCGGGTCGATCTTCGGGCGGAGCTTGATCTCCTTGATGATCGTGTGCGCCTGGTTCTTCCGCGCCTCACGCGCCTTCATCGCGGACTCGTACTTGAACTTGCCGTAGTCCATGAGCTTGGCGACGGGCGGGCGCGCGGTGGGCGCCACCTCGACCAGGTCGAGGTCCGACTCACGCGCGAGTTCAAGGGCCTTGGCGATGGGCACGATGCCCACCTGTTCGCCGTTCGGGCCGACGAGCCGGACCTCGGGCACGCGAATGCGGTCGTTGATACGCGGTTCGGCGCTGATGGGACCTCCTTGGGGCCGTTCTAAGTTCTGGGACCGGTCGTACCCCGAGGCTCTCACGCGAAAAGCCCCGCACGACTCACGTACGGGGCCACCTTCGGTCTCCCCGTACGGCGGAACCGTCCGGGGACGACGGCGAGACGAGCGCGCGGCTCGTTCGCCGGACCGATACCCACCGGCCTCGCGGCCGGTCAGGTGGGAGGTGGCCTCCGCTTGAGCGCCCCGCGCACACGACCTCATCGGTCATGCCCACAGGGCCGGTCGGGCACTAAGACTATCACCTGCGCAAGCCGCTTGCGCCGCCCAGGATCCGCGTCTTCGCCCGCGAAGTACGCCGACCCGTACAACCCGCCCGCGGGGCGCCGCATTCCCCGGCGGCGGGCGCCCGGCGGTCGAGTCGTAAGCGTGCTTGCGAAGCCCACCCGCATGCGTACCGGTCGCGAATCCCCGTACGGCCGTCGATTCGCGCGCGAGGTGACGGTCTTCTGGCCGGGCGGGTGCCTCGGCGGCGGACGTCCGCCTTGTTACGGTGATGCCACGACGGCCCGGTGGGGCCGGTGCCAGAGAGGTATTCACGCGATGCCCTCAGTCGAGACCGGCTCGGCCGGCTTCCTCACCGCCTCGTCACCCGTCCGCCTGCAGTTCGCGCAGAAGGCGTTCATCGTGGCGGCCGGCCGGCTGCTGCTGGTGCGCAAGGCGGCGTCCGACCCCTTCCACCCCGGCCGCTGGGAGGTCCCGGGCGGGCGGCTGGAGGTCGAGGACGACCTGGACCTCGACGACCACATCCGGCGGGAGGTCTGGGAGGAGGTCGGCCTCAAGGTCGATCCCGGCCCGCCGTTCCATCTCTGGCAGTGGTTCATGGCCGACCGGTCTCCGGCGGCGCGGGAAGGGCTGATCCGGGTCGTGGCGGCGGCGCGCCGGTGCCATCCGCTGACGTTCGACGTCGGCTTCGGCAACCGGGACGAGAGCGACCACCTGGACGGCTGCGCCTGGGTGCCGCTCCACGAACTGGGCGCCTACGAGCTGATCCCGAGCCTGCGTCCGGTGATGCGGGCGTTCCTGCGGCTTCCCTGCTGACCGGCCGGATGGGCGCGGGCGCGGGCACGGGCGGCGCCGGGACCCTCCCCTCCCCCGTGCGGTGGCCCGGCCTCGACGGGACCGGCCGGCGCCGCTTCTCCCTGGTCGTCATCGGCGACGTGCGGATCGAGGTGCGGGCCGCGCTGGACGACGTCCGGTTCGGCGAGCTGACCGCCGACCGGCTCTGCTACGCGCCGGCGCGGGCCCTGGTCGCGGGGACGGCGGTGAACCTGGCGCGGTGCGCGGTCGCCCATTTCCGCCGGGTGAGCGTGCTGGCGAAGGTGGGCGACGACGACTTCACCGCGGTGATCCGGCGGGAGCTGCGCAGGATCGGCGCCCGCGACCGGCTGCGGGTCGAGCCGGGCGCGGCGAACGGGGTGACGCTGATGGTGCGCGACCGGCCGGCCGGCGAAGGGCCGGGCGTCCGGCTGCTGGTGGCCGAGCAGGACGCGCCGGGCCGGCGGCTCACCGAGTCCGAGGTCCGCTCCGCCGCGGCCGGGATCCGCCGGGCGGACGTGCTGTTCCTGGACGGGTATTCGCTGCTGTCGCCGGTGTCGCGGGCGGCGCTGCACGCGGCGGCGCGGACGGCCCGCGCGGCCGGGACGCTGGTGGCCTTCGACCTGGTTCCGCACGACGTCGACGCGCGGCTTCCGGCGGCGGAGGTGCTGCCGCTGCTGTCGGCCGCGGACGTGGTGATCTCCGAGGCGCCGACGCTGGCGCGGCTGCTCGGGCGGCCGGTGCCGGCGGGGCCGGGCGAGGTGCGGGCGCTGTCGCCCGTGCTGGACCGGGCGGTCACCGGGCGTCCGCTGTGGCTGCTGCGGTTCGGCGCCACCCAGCTGGAGCGGGTGCTGGCCTACCGGCATGACCATCTGCTGATGGAGTACCCGACCGGATACCGCGACGGCGCCGAGCGGGCGGGGTTCGGTGACCGGCTGGCGGCGTGCGAGCTCTACTGGTGGCTGTCGTCGCGGTGATCGTCGTCTGGCGGGCGGTCGAGGGCGGCAGCCGCGCGGCGCATCGCGCGCACGGTGCGCAGGAACCGCCGGCGGCTGTCGGGGAGGCCGAACGTCTCCTGCCAGCGCCAGGCCATGGCGGGCACCGCGTTCCCCGCGGTCTCGCCGTGCAGGGCGACGGTGACGGCCCAGCGCAGGAACTGGCCGCGCACCCCGTCGCCGGGATGGACGGTGGCCGTCCCCTGCTCCTCGATGAGGAGGTAGGAGTGGCCGGTGCGGAAGCGCGCCCGGAGCGCCGCGTACCCGGCGGGCGTCCCCGGCAGGCCCCGCCCCTCCACCACGGCACGGATCCCGTGGACGCCGGGGAGGAAGTGCCAGTGCGCGTGGTCGATGCACGCGCCGCCGCCCTGTGACAGCGCGGGCCCGTGCTCGAACAGCAGCAGTTCGCCGGTGCCGTAGGCCTGCCGGTAGAGGCGGGCGACGTGGTCGCGCCACCACAGCGCGAGGTCCCACAGCGGTTCGCCGAAGTCGCCCGCGCACTGGCGGTGCCGCCGCGTGACGAGGAGCAGGTGACCGTCGGCGAGCGGCGCGACGTCGGGCATCAGCAGGAAGTCGCGGTCCCGGGCGATGACGGACGCCTCCCCCGGCAGGTCGGCCATGGCGTTGATCCGGTACCGGAGGGGCGGGCACAGCACGCACTCGCGGCCGGGCTGCACCGATGGCTCGGCCAACGCCTCCTCCAGCACCACGGGACGCACGGGCGGTCGTCTTCCAGCGTGCCCGGCGGCCGGCACCGGTGATCTGTGCGGCGGCGGATACAGACATGGAACCCACGGGGTACAAAGCATGGCCGAACGGGCACATATGGAACAGAAGGCAACATCGTGAACCAGACCCCTCCGCTCCCCGCACAGGCGCCCCGCGCCGCCGCTCCCGCCACCGCGTCCTCCCGCACCCGCGCCGCCGCCGCACCGGTCATCGACATGGCCGTCCTGGAGGCCCGGCTGAACGAGTCCCTCGACGTCCTGCGCGACACCTACGCGCCCGCGCCCGGCACCGGCGGCGGCTGGTACCACGAGCTGGCGCGCCCCGAGCCGGGGACGACCGCGACGGCGCTCGGGCTGCTGGCGTTCGTGGAGGCGGGCCGCCCGTTCGAGCATTTCGACGAGGGCCTGGCGTTCCTGGCCGAGCGGCAGGCCGCCTCCGCCGACGCGCTGCGCGACGGCGGCTGGGCGACCCGCACCAGCCTCGGCATGCCGGTCGTGGAGGCGACCGGCTGGATCGCCCGGTTCCTCGCCCGCGCCCGCTGCGACCTGCGCGAGGACGCCCCGGACCTGCGGCGGGCCTACCGGTGGCTGCTGCGCAACCAGAATCCCGACGGCGGCTGGGGCTCGCTGTACGGGGCCGCGTCCCGGGTGTGGCAGACCTGCCTGGCGCTGCGCGCGCTCGCCCAGCTCAACCCCTACGACCCGGCGGTGGACCGGGGCGTGGAGTGGCTGACCGCCGACCGGACCGCGCACCGGCCCGCCTGGGGCCCGGTGCCGACGGCCGCGCCGACCGTCACGCACACCGCGTTCGTTCTGGTGACGCTGGCGGAGGCGCGCCCCCGGCTGCGGACCGAGCGGCTGCTGGACGCCTACGACTGGCTGCTCGCGCACCTCGACCCCGACGACGAGCACGCCTGGATCGAGACCTACGAGGTGTCGCCGCACGGCCTCGGGTCGCGGCCGGTGTGGCGGCTGGCCCTGTGGCACTACGGGCTGCCGATCGCGCTGACGGCGCTGCTGCACGACCCGCGCGGCCCGCACGGCCCGACGATCGCCCGCGCCTTCCGGACGCTGGTGCGCGGCGAGGTCGCCGATCCGCGCCGCAACGGCCTGCCGGGCGGCGCCCGCACGTCCCTGTGGACGCTGTGGTGGCGGCTGGAGACGCTGATCGCGTTCACCCGCGTCCCACTCGCCGGGACCGCGGACGTTCTGCACTGGTTCCCGGACGCGACCGTCGTGCAGCGCGCCCACGCGCGGGAGCTGCCGGTGGCGGCGCTGCTGCCGCACCGCCGGCTCGTCGACCCGGTGGCGCTGGTGCGGCGGCACTGGTCGGCGCTCGTGCTCGGGTTCGTCTGCGTGTCCAGCGCGTTCGGCGTCACGCTCGGAGCGTGGGGGTGGCGCGACTTCTGGCTGAGCGTGATCGTGCCGATCGTGCTGGCCAGCGTGGACGAGTCGCTGAAACGGCGGCGGACGCCGCGCGGCCCTCCCCCGGCGGCGCCCTAGCCCGCGGCGCCTCAGCCGGCGGGGGCCGCGGCCCGGCGGGCCAGTTCGCCCTCGCCTGCGGCGAGCATCGCCGCCACCGGCACGTCGTCGCGGCCGGTCATCAGCCCCACCTGCCGGACGGCCTGGTGCAGCAGCATCTCGAAGCCGCCGACGACCGTGCCGCCGGCGCGCTCGACCGCCGCGGCGAGCGCGGTCGGCCACGGCGCGTAGACCACGTCGAACAGCGCCGCGCCGGACGCGGCGACCGGGCCGGCGAACGCGTCGGCGGCACGGCCCGGCAGCGTCGACACCACCAGCCCGGCGGGCAGGTGGTCGGGGACGCGGTCGAGGGTGACGACCCGCACCGCGAGCCCGCAGCGCTCGCCCGCGCAGGCCGCCTCCGCGGCGCGGTCGGGGCTGCGCACCGCGAGGACCGCCTCCCCTACGCCCAGTTCGGCGAGCGCGGCCAGTGCCGACGCGGCGGTGGCGCCGCCGCCCAGCACCAGGACGGTCCCCGGCGAGCCGAGGCCCGCCTCGGTGAGCGCGGTCACGATCCCGTGCACGTCGGTGTTGTCGGCGTGCCGGCGCCCGTCCCGCAGGACGAGGGTGTTGGCACCGCCGACGTGCTCGGCCAGGTCCGACACCGAGTCGGCGAGCTTCAGCGCGACCCGCTTGAGCGGCATGGTCAGCGACAGGCCCGCCCATTCGGGGCCGAGGCCGTCCAGCAGCCGGGCCAGGCCGTCCTCGCCGCACTCGACGGCGTCGTAGCGCCACCCGTCCAGGCCCATCGCCGCGTACGCCGCCCGGTGCAGCACCGGCGACAGCGAATGCGCGATCGGCGCTCCCAGCACGGCGGCCCGCCGCACGTCACCCACCTGCCCGCTCCCCCTCTGCTCGTTCCGGTCCGCCACGCGTCAGCCGTTCGGGTGCTTCTTCTGCCACTCGCGGAACTCCTGCTCCAGCTGCTGGCGCTGCGCGTCGGTGGTGGCGAACTTCGTGATCTTGTGCGTCGGGTCGGTGGCCACGAAGAACAGCCAGTCCCCGGCCGCGGGCGACAGCGCGGCGTCGATGGCGTCCGGGCCGGGGTTGCTGATCGGCCCCGGCGGGAGACCCTTGTGCTTGTAGGTGTTGTACGGCGAATCGACCTCGAGGTCCTTGTTCCGCACGTCCAGCGTCCGCTTGTTCAGCGCGTACAGGACGGTGGTGTCGAACTGGAGCGCCATTCCCGTCTTCACCCGGTTGTAGATCACGCGCGAGATCTTGGGCAGGTCGCTCGGCTTGCCACCCTCGGCCTGCACCAGGCTGGCCAGGGTCAGCACCTTCAGCGGGCTCAGGCCCGCCTCCTTCGCCTTGCCCTCCAGGTCGGAGCTGCTCGCCTCCTTGTTGAACGCGTCGACCATCTGCTTGACGATGTTCCGCGCCGACCCGTTCGGGTCGAGGTCGTAGCGGCCCGGGTACAGGAAGCCCTCCAGCTTCCCGCCCGCGTACGACGGCAGCCCCAGTCCCTGCGTGCTCTTCGCGACCGCCTGGAAGTCCCGGACGGGGATGCCGGTCTTCTTCGACAGCAGCTGGAAGACCTCGAGCGCGCGGCGGCCCTCGGGAATCGTGATCTGGTTGCCGGCCCGCGACTTCGGGTCGAGCAGCAGCGCCATCGCCGCCTTCGACGACATCTCGCGGCGCAGCTGGTAGAAGCCCGGCTGGATGCTGGAGGCGCGGGTCTCGCCGTTGTAGACCTTCACGAAGGCCCGCGTGCTCTTCACCACGTGGTGCTCCTGCAGCGTCGCGCCGATCACCGCGCCGCTCGCGCCGTCCTTCACCTGGACCGTGACATTGCCGGAACCGGAGCCGGAGTAGTCCGGCGGGTGCAGCCGGTTGTCCAGGATCGCGGCGCCGAACACGCCGGCGGTGCCGAACACCGCGACGATGAACGCCAGCGCGAACAGGAACGCCGCGCGGCCGCTGCGCCGGCGCTTCTGCCGCTTGCGGGCGCGCCGCTGGTCCCGCCGGCTCGGCGGTTCCTGCGGCTGCCCCTCGCCGTACGGGTCGCCGTACGGATCGGAGAAGAGGTCCAAATCGCTCATGAGCTCCCCCGGACGATCTCGCCTGGGGGGCGCCCGGTCAACCGTTCCCCGTCCAGGGCCGCCTGAAGCAGGACGGCGGCCGCGGCCTGGTCGACGACCTTCCGGCGCGCCTGGCCCCGGATCCCGCCGGCCCGCAGGCCGCTCTCGGCCGTGACGGTGGTGAGCCGCTCGTCGTACAGCCGGACCGCCTCCGGGGGGAGGCGGTCCGCCAGCCTGGCGGCGAACCTGCGCGCCGACTGCGCCGCCGGGCCCTCCCGGCCCGACAGCGACGTCGGCAGCCCGACGACGACCTCGATCGCCTCGTGCTCGGCGACGAGATCGGCGATCCGGTCGATCTCGCCCTTCCCCGCCTTCACGGTCTCCAGGGGTGAGGCGAGGATCCCGCCGGGGTCGCACCGGGCGACCCCCACACGGACGCTCCCCACGTCCACCCCGAGCCGCACGCCCTGCCTCATCGCCTCGCTCCGCTCGACGGTCCGGGGCGCCCGCCGTCCGGCGCCGCGCCGCGCACGGGCCTCATCGCGCGCCGCCCCCTAACCCGCCGGCGGGGCTCACGCGGCCCCTACGGCTCGTTCGACCGCGGCGAGCGCGTCGTCGATCGCGGCGGCGTTGGCGCCGCCGCCCTGCGCCAGGTCGTCCTTCCCTCCGCCCCCGCCGCCGAGGGTCTTGGCGGCCAGGCCGACGAGCGCGCCGGCCTTCAGGCCGCGCTCGCGCGCGCCCTGGGTGACGGCGACGACCACGACGGGACGGTCCTTCGGCACGCCCGTGACCATCACGACGGCGGGCCGGGCCTGCAGCCGGCCCCGCACGTCCACGGCGAGCTTGCGCAGGTCGTCGGCGCCGGTGCCGTCGGGGGCGCGGTGCCCCACGAACGCGGTGCCGTTCACGTCCTTCGCGCCGTCGGCGAGGGACCCGGCGACGGCGAGGATCTGCTGCGAGCGCAGCTTCTCCAGCTCCTTCTCCGCCTCGCGGAGGCGGCCGACGACGCCGGAGACGCGCTCGGGCAGCTCCTCCTTGCGCGCCTTCATCTGCTCGGCGAGCTGCGCGACCAGCACGCTCTCGCGGGCCAGGAACCGGAACGCGTCGATGCCGACGAGCGCCTCGACGCGGCGCACGCCCGCGCCGATGGACGACTCGCCCAGCACCTTCACCAGGCCGAGCTGCCCGGACCGGGCGACGTGCGTGCCGCCGCACAGCTCGCGGGAGTAGTCGCCGACCTCGACGACGCGGACCTCGTCGCCGTACTTCTCGCCGAACAGCGCGAGCGCTCCCATGGCGCGGGCCTGGTCGATGGAGGTGTGGAACGCCCGCACGTCCAGGTCGCCGATCAGGACCTCGTTGACCTCGTCCTCGACGTCGCGCAGCACGCTCGTCGGGACGGCGCCGGAGGCGGTGAAGTCGAACCGGAACCGGCCTGGCGAGTTCTCCGAGCCGGCCTGCGCGGCGGACTCGCCGAGCGCCCGGCGGAACCCGGCGTGCACCAGGTGGGTCGCGGTGTGCGAGCGGGAGATCGCGGCGCGCCGGGTCAGGTCGATCTCGGCGTGCGCGGAGTCGCCCGCCTGCGCCTCGCCGCTGCGGACCCGGCCGCGGTGCACGATCAGGCCGGCCAGCGGAGCCTGCACATCGTGCACGTCGATGACCGCCCCGTTGCCGAGCCGGATCACGCCCTGGTCGGCGAGCTGGCCGCCGCCCTCGGCGTAGAACGGGGTGCGGTCGAGGACGACCTCGACCTCGGTGCCCTCGCCGGCCGCGGGCGCGTTGGCGCCGTTGACCAGCAGCCCGACGAGCCGGGCGTCGGCGGTGACGTCGTGGTAGCCGATGAAGTCGACCTTGCCGCCGGCGCCGGTGAGCAGCTCGTCCAGGACCGACACGTCGAGGTTGCCGGTCTTCTTGTCGCGGGCGTCCTGCTTGGCGCGGTCCCGCTGCTCCTTCATCAGCCGGCGGAAGCCGTCCTCGTCGACCTGCAGGCCGGCCTCGGAGGCCATCTCCAGGGTCAGGTCGATCGGGAAGCCGTAGGTGTCGTGCAGCTTGAACGCCTGGGCGCCGGCCAGGGTCCTCCCGCCCGAGCGCCGGGTCTCCTCCACCGCGGTGTCGAAGATCGCGGTGCCGGTGCGCAGCGTCTGGAGGAAGGACTCCTCCTCGGCGTCGATGACCGTGTGGATGTTGGCGGCGGTGCGGACCAGCTCGGGGTACTGCTCGCCCATCGCGGCGATCGCGACGCCGGTCAGCTCGTGCATCAGCCCGGCGTCCTGGCCGCCGAGCAGCCGCAGGTTCCGGATGGAGCGGCGCAGGATGCGGCGCAGCACGTAGCCGCGGCCCTCGTTGCCGGGGCGGATGCCGTCGGCGACCATCATCGTCCCGCTGCGGACGTGGTCGGCGATGACGCGCAGCGACACGTCGGAGCGGTGGTCGCGCCCGTAGGCCGAGCCGGTCAGGTTCGCGGCGCGGTCGAGGACGCGCCACAGGGTGTCGGTCTCGTAGATGTTGTCGACGCCCTGCAGGATCGCCGCCATGCGCTCCAGGCCCATGCCGGTGTCGATGTTCTTGGCGGGCAGGTCGCCGAGGATCGGGAAGTCGGTCTTGCTGTCGCCGGGGCCCCGCTCGAACTGCATGAAGACGAGGTTCCACACCTCGAGGTAGCGGTCCTCGTCGGCGACCGGGCCGCCCTCGCGCCCGTACTCGGGGCCGCGGTCGTAGTAGATCTCCGAGCAGGGGCCGCAGGGACCGGGGACGCCCATCGACCAGAAGTTGTCCTCCATACCGCGCTTCTGGATGCGGTCGAGGGGGACGCCGACCTTGTTGTGCCACAGGTCGCGGGCCTCGTCGTCGTCCTGGAAGACGGTCACCCAGAGCCTGTCCTCGGGGAAGCCGAAGCCGCCGTCCTCACGGGAGCGGGTCAGCAGCTCCCACGCGAACGGGATCGCCTGCTCCTTGAAGTAGTCGCCGATCGAGAAGTTGCCCAGCATCTGGAAGAACGTGGCGTGCCGGGTGGTCCTGCCGACCTCTTCGATGTCGGGCGTCCGGACGCACTTCTGCGCGCTGGTCATCCGCTGCGACGGCGGGGTGCGCTGGCCGAGGAAGTACGGCTTGAACGGGACCATCCCGGCGTTCACCAGCAGCAGGGTCGGGTCCTCGGCGACCAGGCTGGCGGAGGGCACCACCGTGTGCCCGCGCTCCTCGAAGAACTTCAGGAAGCGGCGCGCCACCTCTGCCGACTCCATGATCAGTGGCCATCCTTCTCGTCGTCGATGATCGTGTAACGCGCCCGCAGCACCCGGCGGGGCCGCGGCCCCGGGGTCTCGGGCGGAGCCTGGTCCATCCGGACGGCCTCGCGCAGCTCCTCCTCGCGGGCCTGCATCCCGGTACGCACGTCGGCCGCGAAAAGCCTCAACCGCTCGCCGGCGGACTGCCCGGTCGTCACCGCCCGCGCCGCGACCCCCTCCGGGGACCAGCTGCGCGCGAACCGCTCGACCCTGCGCTTGACGCGGTGCGTGGCGTAGACGCCCGCGCCCGCGCCGACCGACAGCCAGAAGAGCCTCTTCACTTGCGCCCCTTCCCGGAGGAGCGGGCCTGAAGCTGCGGACGCGCGGACGCGTCGGACCGGCCGTCCCCGTCGCGGCCGCTCAGCGCCTTGCGCACCCCGTAGGAGAAGGCGGCGGCCTTCACCAGCGGCCCGCCGACCACCGAGGTCATCACGGTGGTGACGGCCGAGACGTTCTGCGTGACGCCGGCGACCTGCTTGGTGATGACGTCGGTGCGGCCGAGCTGCTCGTTGGCCCGCTTCACCGTGGTCGTCATGTCGTCCAGCAGCGGGGCCGCCTGGTCGCCGAGGTCGCGCACGAGCTTGCTGGCCTCGCCGAGCAACCGGGCGAGGCGCAGCAGCGTCAGCGCGACGAACGCGACGAGCACAGCCCAGAACACGGCCACGATGAGACCTGCTAGCTGTCCACCAGTGAGCATGAGGGCTTCCGTTCGCTGTGGTTCCGGCCCTGGCCGGGCATTGGCCTGACAGACCTTACCGGCACGGGCGCGGGGCGTGGGCGCCGGTCAGGGCCCGGGCGGCGGCGGGCGCCGGCCGGGCGGGCCG